>CAJXJU010000062.1 GCA_913055195.1 uncultured Desulfohalobiaceae bacterium
ATTCATTCAGGCAAACGCCATAGTAAAAAGCATCAATAAATCTCCACCTCATTTTCTATTTTTAATATACAACAATTACGCTTACCAGGTTAGTCCCGATACAACGATACAAAGCCAGAAGAATCACGACAAATTGGTACGGCACATATAAGATCGCTAGCTACCTCTGCATTAGAGACAGTGAATAAAAACTAAATTGGCTATATAAAAATTTCCTCCTATTTTGTTTTTTTCAAATTTTTAAATTATCCTCCTGTCCCTTTTTCCGTCCTTTTTTCCAGTCCCTTTTTCCAATTCACCTGGCTTCTAATTTTCCTTTGTCTTGCCCTCTGGATTGCGAAAAGGTTCAGCGCTGATGCCGTAGCGGCGCATAATCTGTTGCAGGGCCTGACGCTCAAGGCCGCAACTACGCGCTGCCTGGGTCACGTTGCCAGCCGACTCTTTAAGCAGCCGGCCAATATAGGCATGATGAAAGCGCTTAAGCACATCTTCTTTGGCTGCTTTATAAGGTAAATCAGGTAAAAGATCGATCCCAAACGATCCGGCAGTCGTTTTTTTAGGCTTTAATCCTATATGCTCTGGACGGATTTCCTCTTCTGGTGAAAAAAGTATCCCCCGTATAACTACATTTTCCAGTTCCCTGACATTGCCCTCCCAGTCATTTTCAAAAAATATTTCCATCAGCTCCGGCGAAACTCGTTTACCTGGACGACTGAGTTCAGCTCCGTGCTTCTTTAGAAAATGATTCACCAACAAAGGGATGTCCTCTTTGCGCTCTCTAAGTGGCGGGACCTCAATAGGCACCACATTTAAACGATAATATAGGTCTTCACGAAACTTGCCCTGCTTTATGCTTTCCTGAAGATTGCGATTGGTAGAGGCTATGACTCGCACATCCACATGAATGGTCTTGGTGTCACCCAGGGGCTTGATGGTCTTTTCCTGCAACACACGCAAAAGTTTGGTCTGAATGCTGGCGCTGATGTCGCCTATTTCGTCCAAAAAAATAGTTCCACGTTGGGCTTCCTGAAATAAGCCGATGCGGTTTTGAGTAGCATGGGTAAACGCGCCTTTTTTATATCCAAAAAGTTCACTTTCCAGAATATTTTCAGGCACGGTAGGGCAATTCACTGCCACAAATGGATATTTATACCTGTCACTTAGCGCATGTATGGCCCGTGCAACCAGATCTTTGCCTGTCCCGGACTCCCCTGTAATTAAAACCGTAATATCTGTAGAAGCAACCATCTGGATAAGCTCATAGACCCGCTTCATTCTGGCGCTATTACCCACAATATCCTGGAAGGGTTTGCAATTTCTTACATCCCTTTGCAAGCGCAGGTTTTCACGCAAGAGACGGCTGCGCTCCAGGGCCTTTTGCAAAGTAAAAGCTATGGCTTCAGTATCAAAAGGTTTGGTAATAAAATCATAAGCTCCTGTTTTTATTGCCTCTACAGCCAATTCTATACATCCATGAGCAGTCATCATCACCACTGTTAGCCAGGGATTCTCTTCCAGAAGCAATTCCAGAAGCTCAAGACCGCTCATTGCAGGCATTTTCATATCAATCAAAACAACATCAAAAATCTGCTTATTAAGCAATTTTAATGCTTCCTGGCCGGATGTGGCAGTTTCTATCTGACAGCCCAGCTCTTCCTGTAAACTGCGCTTTAGAAGCCGCAAAAGGTCCGGCTCATCATCAACGATTAAAATACGTTCCTGAGTATTCATTGTTCAATTTTCATATTTTTTGTTTATAAGGCAGACACTACTGATTCACAGGCAAAGACACTATAAATACGCTCCCTTTGCCTGGCTCGCTTTCCACTTTAATCTCGCCCCCATGCTCTTTAATAATGCCATAACTAACAGAAAGTCCCAATCCCGTTCCCTTACCAGTTTCCTTGGTTGTAAAAAAAGGATCAAAAATTCTGGATAAATTTTGCGGTTCAATGCCGCAGCCAGTATCCTCTACCCGCACCTCAACCTGGCCTGCATCCTGGTCATATAGAGTTTTAACTGTGATCAGCCCATCTTTGCCAATGGCATGTTTGGCATTCATAAAAAGATTCATAAAAACCTGTTTTATTTTCCCGCCATCTAAAATCATGGTGGGCACGCGGCTGTCAAATTCCGTAGAGATGCGCACCTGATCGAGTTCAAACTGCTGGCTAATAACGTTGATAACTTCCTTTATGCACTCATGCAAATCTATTTGCTGTTTTCTTGTCCTTGTACTGCGCGAAAAACTCAACAGATCAGCAACAATATTTTTACAGGCGCGCACATGCTTCTCTATGGTGCGCAAATCTTCATAACGATCGGTTCCTTCTGACTCATGCTTAATTAAAAACTGGGTATAACCAAGGATAATATTTAATGGATTATTGATCTCATGGGCCACGCCCGCTGCCAATTGGCCAATGGAGGCCAGTTTATCAGCCTGCAATAATTGCTGCTCCATAGCCCTGCGCCGGGTTATATCTTTGACCAGAAAATGAAAAAATTCTTTGACATCATGATGATCTGTTGTCTGTACTACATCAAACGTATCACCATTATCCGGCAAAAGACACTCCACGCTACCGCTCAACAAAACGTGAATGACATTTCCCTCTGGACCAATTAGTTCTGTTTCCAGATCGCTTACATATCCTTTAGCAAGCAGCTCCTCCACAATCCTATCCCAGATTTCCTGCCTCAAAAAAAAGTGTTTAAAAGAACAGGCATTATTTTCAACCTTCTCTTTAGAAAAGCCCAGCAAATCCGTGCCAGCAGGATTGATTTCCAGAATCTGTCCATCCTGATCAGTGACCAAAATCATGTCTCTGGAGGATTCAAATATGCGGCGATATTTGTTTTCTGATTTGCGCAATTCCCTGGTGCGCTCCATAACCAGATCTTCCAGATGACGATTCAAATAGAGTATCTGACCGTGACTGTCCTGCAGGGCCTGTTTGTCTCTTAAAATCGTCTGGTTGATCTGCCAGACACGCTCAAAAAATAAAGTAATGGAGGCTACCAGAACAAAAGTCATGGTGTTAAACGCACCACTATAGGGCTGAAGAATAGTCCAGATATCTTTGCGCCCGCTCATAATCAAAAGATCCTTAACAACGTGCCCCACCCCGCGGGAAATGGCAAAAACAGCCAGCGCGCTGGTAATCCATAAAAAATAGATCCAGACAGCATTTTCCCTGTCCTGGTTAAAAAGACGCATGGCCAGATGAACACACAAAAAAGAAAAGATGATCATCAAAGATGAGCCGGCAAAATCTATCAACCAGATGGGAAATAAAGGAAGAATCATTTTACCCTGTCCCCCCTGGCCTTAGCTAGAAAGCAGCGAAGCGCTGCATAGAGAAAAATAATCCCGGGCACGCAAAAAAGATGATCCATCTTGGCGAAGTAATAAATTAATGTTTCAGCCGTATGTCCGCCACTGGCAATTAAAACAGCATCCAGAGTGGTTTGCTCTCTTGTGACAAACAATCCTTCCTGGCTTTCCAGATAATGGGCAAGCATGGCGTCCGCATTCCAGAGGATAAAACATAAAGCACAGTATTGCAAAAGACGCCAGCCTTTATCCCTGCTCAGTCCTCTCTCCCGCAACCAGTAAATAAAAGTAGCCATAGACAGGATAAAGAAAAAATGCGCCAATTGATGGACATAAAGCCCTTCAGGATACGAGTGGGCCTGGGTGGCATGGGCCACGTCCGGCTGCATAAGAAACAAAACTAAAAACAAATAAGATAATAATTTCAAAATGTTGAAACCTAGCATTGTGACATCTCTAAAATCAGAAAAATTCTTTGCCGTTAAATTTACAAAAATTCACTGGCGTGTGTTTGCCCGATAATCATTTATTTATCAAAGTCAAAGAAAGAAAAGCCCGAAGCTGATCTTACTCGATCACACTTCGGGCTTTATCAGGAGTGAGGGGACAGGCCAGGATTATCACCTATCCAGAAGCTCCTTCCAGGCTTAAATAGCTTCAAATTTAAATAAAGGACAACCCTTACAGACATCCAGACCTGGCCAGGCCTGAGATCCTTTACCAAGCAATGAAGCGCCTTGACCCTTTTCCACTCTCATTTTCTGTTGTTCAACCATAGGCACAATATGCTCGCCAGGAATAAAAACATTCACATAAGCCATCTCAGTCTTACCAGATGTCTTGGAGCCTGCACACATGGTGGTCATATTGGCTGTATTGTTATTAAAAGCATATACACTGCCAGAACAAACAGCAGAATTTGGAGTATGAAAGAAAGTCAGATTTGGCTTTTTCATGGCTCCCATGTAATCATTTAAAATGTGGTAAGCTTGATATGGTGTGCAAATCATAAATAAAAGACTTGGCTCCACATCTATGCGATCAAAGAAATCAATTGGCGCCATATAAATTCCTTTGCAACCTGGCTTCAATTTAGCTTTTTCTACAACAGCCTGCCAGGCAAGGTCTTCATCCTGCAGATATTTCATGTGACGCTTTGTATCCGCTTCCTTTTCTAGCTCTCTAAAGCCAAAAACAGGCCATGCATTCTGACACAACAATTTTTGTGGCTCCATAAAAAATGCCATACGGCTCTGCCTTGCAGCAGTTAAGAATTGGCAATATGTAATCTTTGCCTTTGCTTTATGTGTAACAGGCAGCTCAGGAATCTCAGCTTCATCATAGACAAATCTGATACCTACAGGATCAAAATCCAATCTTACATTCCAGATCAATTGCTTACGGATTTCATTATAATTCATACATTCCTCCTCATAAATAATTTTTACATACCTAAAAATCAAATTTAAAATGTCAGGTACGCGAATCGACCACTAGCAAAGCATGTGCCATTTTCTTTAATCAAACAAAGGCTCACTTTCTTTTAACAGTTACCCGAATAAAGCCAGGTCTAAATTTTTTAATCTAAAACAATCTCTAATTTCATAAATCTCACCCCCATTTTGCTCCACGATGCCCCCTTATAGATGCGCCCTCAAAACGCAATAAAAACATTGCACCGCAAATAAAAAATTGCGCATTTTCTGTTTCTTCTTTTGCCTGCGGGCAGACACGCAGGCCCCCTACATCCGGCCCCCATCCCTCCTGACATTTAAGCATCCAGGCGAATCCCCAGGGTACAAAAAAAGAAAAATAGAAGTGGCATATGATTTGCTGTCCGGATGAAGCTTCAGACGGACTCAAACTTCAAATAAAGGAGGTGATGCCTGGACTACTTAATAAAAATAACCCCTGTCACTTAGTGAAAAAAATCATTAATTAGAGGAGGTTTTATGAAAAAAATTGCGGATAAGAAAATTCTCTTTATTTTCTTGCTGACCTTTGTCCTGGGCTGGGGAGCTTTCCTCACCCTGAACGCGGCTGACACCGTTTTAGTGGGAGACAACCTGGGGTTGAGCGGCAAGTTAGGAGAACTCATTGCCAAAACTCCAAAATGCCTTGGTGAAGCTGCCAAAGGATGTATCAACCCCGGTGCCCCAAGAGGATACCTGGGCATTCCCGGCGCTCCCACTCCCAACCTTATTTTAGGTTTTCTGTGGGCCATCTGGGTAGGCTGGATTTTTTCCACAGTAGGCGCTTTTGGCGGCATCATGGCCGGAGTTGGCCATATTACCATTTTCGGTCTGGCTGATTATGCCAAGAGCTTCAAAAAAACCAATGTTGCCCTGAATAAATTTTTAACCGATACCATCCGCGTATCTAATATGTTCCTGGTGGGCTTAAGTGGTGCTGTTTCCAGTTGGAACTACTGGAAGATGAAACGTATTGTTGCCCCTCTGGCCATTGCTATGGCCATTGGCGCGGTTGGTGGCGCTGTTGGTATTGCCGAGCTGACAGCAGGTAAAGTCAGCCTCAAATCTTACATTGGTTACTTTGGTCTGGCTGTTTTTGCTGTGGCTGGTTTTATGTGGTATGGCACAACTGCTAAAGCACGGGCTAAAAATAAGGCCGCCAAGGAAGCTGCCAAGCGTTTTCAGGAAAACGCTCAAAAAGAAGGCGCTACAAACGAAGGAGTCAAGCTGGTAAAATTCTCCTTAAATGAATGCATTTTCAGCTTTTTGGGCGTTGAATTCAAATTCAATCCAATATTGGCAGGACTTGGCGGATTGACCATTGCCATCATCGCGGTCTTCCTGGGTATCGGCGGCGGTTTTCTCCTGGTTCCTTTCATGACTGACATTGTAAAATTGCCCATGTTCATTGTGGCAGGTACATCAGCCTTTATCGTTCTCATCAAGATGATTGTGGGTATCTTCACATACATTGTCTTAAAAGGTGCGACTGTTTACTGGCCCCTGATTGGTGCAGAACTGGTAGGAATTTTCCTCGGCTCTATGATCGGCCCCAGGACACAAAAATATATCCCTGATATCTGGCTGAAACGTTTGTTTGTTATCCTGGCCATCTATGTTGGTCTGCGCTACACTTCAAAGGGATTTTTGGGTTACAGCATCGTCCCTCCATATTAAAAACACGAAAAAAAACAAAAAAAGAGGCAGGGCCATCATGCCCTGTCTCTATAAGATAAGTAAAAAATGAATAATTTTGAACTGCAATTCTATCAAATTTGCGATGCCTTGTTTATCCACTTCTATCGTCTTGTTCCGGACCCTATAGTAGCTTTTTTTATCGGAACCTTTTTACTGGCTTTTGTTACTGTTATCATTGGTGAGTTTACTATTTCCATTGCATTTTTAGCTAATCGCAAATATGTTGACAATTTAAACAGCGAACTCATAAAATGGAACAATCTTTCAGTGGAAGCCATTGAGGCCGGAGACAAAGAAACATACAAATCATGTAATGATCAGGCCAATGAAATTTTCGGCAAGGTCTTCTTTCTCTCACTGGCGTATGCCGCATCATCACTCTGGCCTGCACCATTCGCCCTCGCCTGGATGCAATACAGATTTCCCAACCTGGAACTTCCCCTGCCTCTGACCATCCCCTATCTAGGAGATAGACTAGGATTTATCGCCTTGTTTATTCTTCTCTATATCATTGCAAAATATATCTTTTCCTTCCTCAAACCCCATCTGCCATACTTTCGTAAAATTGACGCTATGCTAGCTGTTTATGAACAGGAACAAGCCAAAATGAAGAGCTTTGGCGATTTATTGGAAAAGTCTGTCACTTCT
>CAJXJU010000063.1 GCA_913055195.1 uncultured Desulfohalobiaceae bacterium
TATTTTTAATAAACCTAAGCTCAGACCTCAAATCAGAGTCAAAGGGCAACATTCTTATCAAAGGCTCCAATTCGACTATAGTCAAAAGACAATTTAATAGTCTAGCCTGCAGAGTCTGCCTACTTTCCATTATCTTCCTCTGCCACCAAAGCCATGTTCCATGGTTCATTATAAATGGCAAAACCATTTAAGGCCTGGCCGAGCAAATCATCAATCCTGTCCTTATCATTTATATTCAGATAAAAATTAACCCCGCGGTAAAAAGCCTCTTGCTGATGCATACTGGGGGCTTTATCTCCAATGAGCAAGCAATTGACATTCCTTCTTTTCTTACCTGGCCAGGAATTTATTTCGCCAAGCAAAGGAGAAAACTCTTCTCTATCCTCCAGTAAAATTAATTGGTACTCATTGAGTCTGAGCTTAAGAACCCCCTCCTGAACATCTTCAGCCGTGCTTAGATAAAAACTCTTTTCCTGAAAAAATTCACGGGCCTTCAGTCTTATCTCCTTGTTAAAAACAAATAAAAAGGCTACATTTGTGCCTGGAGGAAAGAAATCAGGCTCAATGCTTTTTGTTGGCTTAACTTGCTGAGCCTCAGCACTACTGTCCCTCTCTTTCGCAACGGCCTCGTTCTCCACCACAATCCGTTGGCCACATCCAGGACATTTTAAGGCAAACCGGGGCACATCAGGAATTTTTTCAGCAGGCAAAAAAATTTTTTTCTGACAACTTGAACACCTGAGTTCCATAGCTCTCCTCTGGAATATTAAACGTCACGACCATAATCTTTATCCAGCTCCAACCCCTCTATATCCGTAATCTTTTCTCCGCGTCTGGCCTTAATCTTATCGATCATTTGTTTTAAACGAGATCTGTCCGATGCATTGAGCATGGCAATTTCCTCAGTGATAATCTCCCGCTCAAAAAGATTACATAAATACTGATCAAACGTGATCATGCCATAGGCCGCCCCATCAAAGATAATGTTATAAAAAGTCCTGTCCCCGGACTCCCCCTTCAAAATAAGCTCTCGAACGCGCAGATTATTGCGCAAAATTTCAAACGCCGCTACCCGGCCACCGCCAATCTTTGGCATAAGACGCTGAGACACAACATATTTCAAACTTTCAGCCAATCTGGCCCGGATCAATCTCTCTTCAGACAATTCAAACATACCAATGATGCGATTAATTGTCTGACCGGCATCACTGGTGTGTAATGTCCCTAACACAAGATGGCCGGTTTCTGCTGCCTCAAGGGCAATAGTCATGGTTTCGCGATCTCTTAACTCGCCAACTAAAATCACTTTGGGCGCCTGCCTGAGGGCAGCTCTTAAGCCTGATGCAAATGTATCAAAGTCAATACCGAGTTCCCTTTGATTAACCACCCCTTTTTTGTGTACATGCACATATTCAACGGGGTCTTCCAGGGTAACAATATGTTTTGCAAATTGAGAATTAATGGCGTCTATAAGCGCTGCCAGAGATGTGGATTTACCTGTACCGGTTCCACCTGTGACCAGGATAAGGCCATATTTTTCCCTGGCCATTTCTTTAAAAATTTCAGGTAATTTAAGTTGTTCCATAGTGGGCACTTTCATGGCAAGCTTGCGCATCACAATGGCCAGCGATCCTTTCTGGCCGAACACATTGACCCTGAATCTTGCCCGGCCCGGCAATTCATAGGAAAAATCACAGGAGCCTGTTTGCAATTGATCCCTGTATAAACGCAAATTTCTCCCCATCATGGCCATTGCCATTGCTTCTACCTGGAAAGGAACCAGGTTGCCCAGAGGAGGATCAATAAGAATGTCCTGCAATTCACCATGAACCTCTGCCTGTACAGGCTTGCCCACAGTAAGTATTATATCTGACGTTTCAGGGGCCTGATCCATAATCTGGCCTATTATATAATCAAATTGAGAACGAAGCATTTACACCTCTGTAAAGTCTTCAGGAGGCTGTGTCAAAAATTGCCTGAATTTGGTTTTGTTTACAGCTTTGTTGTACGCGTCCTCAGGCGAAATAATCTTTTGCTGCAAAAGTTGCATGATGGCATCATCAATACTCTGCATACCAAATTTCTTGCCTGTCTCAATAACAGAATTAATCTGAAATATCTTGTTTTCCCGAATCAAATTGCGCACAGCAGGCGTGGCAATAAGTATCTCCAGAGCTGCAACACGTCCCGGCCTGTCAACTCGCTTAAACAAATTTTGAGCAATAATCGCACGCAAAGATTCTGCCAGGCTTGACCTTATCTGCCCCTGCATCTCCGCTGGAAAAACCTCAATGATCCGGTCAACGGTTTTGGAAGCAGAAATAGTATGCAAAGTGCCAAAGACCAGATGACCGGTTTCTGCTGCCTCAAGCGCCAATTGAATAGTTTCCAGATCGCGCATTTCACCAACCAGGATAATGTCTGGATCTTCACGCAATGCCCCGCGTAGTGCCGCCTGAAAGCTCAAAGTATCCCTGCCCACCTCTCTCTGGTTGATCAAACAATTGATAGGCTTGTGCACAAATTCAATAGGATCTTCAATGGTTAAAATATGATCTTTGCGCTGTCTATTGGCATAATCAATTATGGCAGCCAGAGTGGTTGACTTACCACTGCCGGTTGGACCTGTTACCAGCACCAGACCTTTAGGTAACATGGCCAGATTTTTTAAAATAGGAGGCAATCCAAGTTCTTCAATTGTCAATATTTTCTGGGGGATCTCCCTGAAAACCGCTGCTATGCCCCTGCGCTGAAGAAAAAAATTCGCCCTGTACCTTGCCAGACCAGGCACTTCATAGGAAAAATCCACATCACCTGTTTCTTCAAAAATCTTTATCTTGTTCTCGGGCGTAATCTCATAGAGCATCTTCTTTAATTCTTCATGCTCCAATTCTTTATACTTGACCCGCTGCATCTCGCCATGCAACCGGATAATTGGCTGCGAACCAGTTGACAGATGCAGATCCGAAGCGCCCAATTCATGCATCATTTTAAAAAAGGCATCTATCTGGGCCATGATCTTCCCCCACTTAGTTCGTTAAAAGTTTCTTATAAAAATTACGCAAATAATTGGCCCCGGAAAACAAAGTCAAAACCAAAGCAACGTAAATAAGTACCTGCCCAAGGGGCACAGGATCAAAATTCCACCACCTATAATGCAAAAGCAAGGGACAAATGGCAACCAACTGCAAAATTGTCTTCAATTTACCATACTTGTCAGCAGCAATAACCACCCCCTGATCAGATGCAATCGCGCGCAGGCCTGTCACCAATATCTCCCTGCTGAGAATGGTTATTGCGACCCACGCCTCCACCCAGCCCAGCTTAACGAGCATGATCAAAGCTGATGCTACCAGAAGCTTATCAGCCAGAGGGTCTAAAAATTTTCCCAGATTGGTGACCAGATTGTACCGCCGGGCAATAATCCCGTCCGCAAGATCAGTCAAAGAGGCAAAAATAAAAATAAACATGGCCATCAGGCAGGTAACTCGACCGGGAAAATATAAAAGAAGAACCAGCAAAGGGATACAGGCTATACGCAAAAAAGTAAGATTATTGGCCAGATTAAACATAATTCTATCTTTTCAGCCTGGAATATATATCCAATACTCTTCGAACATACTGTCTTGTTTCAACGTAGGGCGGAATACCATTATACTGTTCGACTCTGGCTGGCCCGGCATTATAGGCAGCCAGGGCCAGGCTTAAATCTCCAAAACGATCAAGAAGACTGCGTAAATAACGAACCCCCGCCTCTATATTTGAAGACGGATCAAAAGGATCTCTTAAGCCAAGTTCCTTCTGGGTATTCGGCATGATCTGCATCAGCCCCTGTGCTCCGGCCTTTGATACGGCTTCTGGTTCATAAGCGGATTCCACTTCAATCATGGCCTGAATCAAGGCTGGCTCCAGGCCATAGCGCTCAGAATAAATTCGAACCAGATGTTTTATCTTTTTTAAGTCAAAGTGTTTATCTCTGAAAACAATAAAAGGGCGATACAACCCGGAGGCAGGCAGGTCTGTAAAATGAAACACGCCATTTTCATCACAATAATAATAAATCGTTCCTGCCCTGGAGCCGAAGCCAGAGCACAAACACAAAAAACACAAAACTAAAAAAATCCATCTCATCGCTGACATGATGGTGTCATGCCCCTCAATAATTTTATGTCTTCGGGGTAGTTTATATTCACAAAATATTTTTTCTCTGCTTCACTATAAGGAACATGACAACGAAAAGCCGGTCCTATAGCCCGGCTCAACTGATAACATCCTTTTTTAAAAGAACTCTCCAGCAACTCTAGACTCCACGACTCATAAACAGCAACCAGAGACTCTATAAATCCGCTTGCCTCGTCCCAAAAAACAGTCATTGGCTTCCTATAACCTATTCTGTTTCGAGCATCAACAAGTCTTGCCAGCATCTTATCGGTTAAAAATGGCAAATCACAGGAAATAACCAAACATGACGCGTTCAACCTTCTTAGAGCCGTTATGATTCCTCCCATCGGCCCAATACCGGGTATATCATCCAGCATCCATGACACATCAAGGCCATGTGCGCTTGCGTCCCGTCCAACTACCCATGTACTCGGACAGATTTTCTGAAGCAAGGCAACGCTTCTTTGCAACAAATCCTGCCCCTTAAAGCGCAATCTGGCCTTATCCTGGCCAAGACGGGAACTTTTCCCTCCAGCTAAAACTATACCGTAAAGCATAAAAAAGACATCAGGTTTAGCAGGGGCACGGCGGCGCCGTGCCCCTGCTGTCCACCAACCCCAGAGGATCAGCAAAAACCGAAAATCTGTTCTCCCGTGCAAAGCCAATCAGGGTCAAGCCATGTTGATTGGCCAGTTCAATGCTGGCTGTTGTCAGCGCCGATCTTGATACCATCACCTGAAATCCGGCTTTGATAGCTTTAAGAACCAGAGAACCAGTGCCGCGCGCGGAGACAAAAAGAATGAGCTTGCCCGCACTCAGGCTATTTTTCAGGATCCACCCTTTTAAACGATCAAGACAATTGTGGCGTCCAATATCCTCTACATGATGCACAAAATCATTTTTTAGCGGATCAAAAAGCGCTGCCCTGTGAAAACTGCCGGTCTGCTCCCAGTTTCCCTGAAGTCCCATAAACCGGGCCATGTTGTCCAGAAATAATTCCCTGGTAAGCTTTGAAAAATAAACTTTTTCGGATTCTGAAACAACATGCAGCGGTCGCAGATAAAAATCAGAACCTTCTGCTTTCACTAATTCAGGCAGTTCTCTATCGTCACAAAATTCAATGGCGCAATAACCAATGACCAGTGATTCCAAATCCTCTGGATAGGCCCATAAAGTCTTAACATCCTGGCCAGGCCAATGGATATGCACCTGAGTTTCCGCGGTCACATAGTCATCAAACCTGCGCCACCTGCCATTTTTATATTGCAAGCAGGGCAAATGTAAAATTCTAGCCATCAAAATCCCCAGGCGCTTAGAGTAGGTCTTGTAAAGCCCTGTTCTCTGGCCAGAATATCCAGAGCCAAAGACTCCAGATCATCGAGGGCAGGAATAGCCCGCTTATCCATTTCTCTATAATCAACAGTTTTAATGTACATTTTACAGGACTTACACACATCTACTCGAAATCCTGGCTCTTCACTGACCTGAAAATATTCCAGGTTCTTTTTCTTATCCTCCTGGCAGAACACACAGGACATTCTGGGCACCCGGTAAGTTGTCTGACAAAAAGAACAGGTGGCGTAACGAAAGCCCTGTTTGTCTTTAAGCTCACTAATAAAAGGCAAACTGCCACATACCGGGCAGTGACCGAGATTCCAGACCTGATCCGGAGGCAAAAGCAAGCTGACAGTATAACCTGTTTTAACCAGACTGGGGGTTATGCTGGCCTGAATCAAAAAATTAAGAGTTCTCGGAGCATTGGGAGTTTTTTCGCCATAGAGACGGAAATAATGATCATCGCCTGCCAGATATTTGGTGTAACATTGCGACAGATCAAGCTGCCCTTTATCAAGATCCCGGGCAACGATTTCCGCGGCCTCACCAGGATGGCCCTTTTGCTCCTGCAAAAATGCAAGTAATTCAAAAAAAAGCTTCCTGCTCGCGTCAAAATCATAAGGGAAATTTTCTCTGGGCAGCATTGGCTTTCCCCTGAGTACGTCGTCAAGGGAAGAAGAATCATCCTCTTTGCCCAGACTATCACCCACCTCCGCTAACGAAACAAGTGAATTTAATTGCCTTTTATATGTAAAACCAATCAAGCTAAGCATAGCTTCCGGTATGTTCTGCTTTTTTTTGAGCATATCCATACGTTTTTCAAAATAGGCCAATTCTTGTTGCACATCTTTATCCATAATTTTTTTCTCCTTCCAGGATACAAACTTTAAAGTACAAACTTAAAAAACAAATCGCCGGCTAAAATATAAACAACAGTTCCTAGACCTAAAAAAGGACCAAATGGAATTGGAGTCTGTACTCCTTTACCCTTATTTGTTTTGATGTAATACAGACTGGCCATCAATCCAGTCAAGGCCGCAATAAAAACCAGTGCTGGCAGGCCTTGCCAGCCAACAAGCGCTCCAAGCATGAACATTAATTTTATATCTCCTGTTCCAAGACCATCAACACCTTTGAGCAACTTATATCCTTTTTGCAGTAGCCAAAAGCTTCCACTTACTAAAACAGCTCCAGCAAGAGCATCCTGCCAGGAAGGGGGCAAAACAAAACTGGCTGCAAAAGCCAGTACTCCTCCGGGCAATGTGATGATATCAGGCAAAATAAAACTATTTAAATCAATAAAGCTGGCCACTATCAGCAACCCAAAGAAAAACAGGTAGATAAAAAAACTCGTGCCTGGACCAAATTTGATGGCCAGACCAAGAGCTAATAACCCGGAAATTAACTCCACGGCAGGATACCTTAAACTGATCTTTTGTCCGCACGACCGGCACCTTCCACGCAGAATTATAAAACTTATAAGCGGAATATTCTCCCACCAGGACAATTTATGCTTACATACAGGACAATGCGAAGCAGGAAAAATAATA
>CAJXJU010000064.1 GCA_913055195.1 uncultured Desulfohalobiaceae bacterium
CGTTGTAGCGGTTGTAACCATTTGAAATCATTAGTTGTTCGCCTGTCCCCGCTAGATGTAATTTGCGAGTTTCGACTTTTTGCAGGCGTCTCCTTCAATTTGATGAGTGTAGCTTATAGTAAATAATTAAATAAATAACCTACCATTAAAATCCCCGTGCCTACAACAGCAATGAAAGTTAAGATAAGCGCTGGCTTTAATACTTTGCGCAAAATAAGCATTTCAGGCAGGGAAAGGGCAATAACGCTCATCATAAAGGCCAGGACAGTGCCAATGCTTGCCCCTTTTCCCAGAAGCGCCTCCACAACGGGCACAATGCCAGCAGGACTGGAATACATGGGTATGCCAACCAGTACTGCTGCTGGAACAGACCACCAGGAGCTTTTATTCATGATGGCTGCCATAAAAGTTTCAGGAACATAGCCGTGAATAAAAGCGCCCACAGCAATGCCCAGAACAACATAGAACCAGACTTTACCCACAATGTCTTTAACCGCGTTTGCTCCATAGCGAATGCGTTCAGCCCAGGTTTTTGTATCTTCTGGTACGTCATCGGGATTGGTCCTTATGTGCCTGACCCAGTCTTCTATGTATTTTTCCATGGGCAGGCGTCCAATAATCCAGCCCGCAATAATGGCTATTACTAAACCAGTACCCATATACAGGGTCGCAATTTTCCAGCCCACAAGTCCATATAATAGTACCACGGCAATTTCATTGACCATAGGTGCAGATATAAGAAAAGAAAAGGTTACGCCCAGAGGGATGCCAGCCGTTACAAAGCCGATAAACAAAGGTATGGCCGAACAGGTGCAAAAGGGAGTGAGTATGCCCAGAAGAGCTGCCATGATATTGCCCATGAACTCTTTTTTGCCGGTCAGCATTTTTCTGGTTCGCTCTGGAGTAAAAAAGGAACGGATAATGCCCACAAAAAAGATGACCAGGCTCATCAACATGATTACCTTTGGAGTGTCATAAAAGAAAAATTGCAGTGCCCTGGCCAGATGAGTGTCTGGTTTAAGTCCCAGAAGGTCAAAGACCAGAAATTTAGAGAACCATAAAAGTTTATTATAAATGATGAACCACAATAAAAGGGCTGGAATTATAAGGGCCATGAGTTGGGCAGTGCTATTTAGATTATTATCAGACCCTGATTTTTCTTCACAGGCACAATTAATGTTAAGTGGCTTCATTATTTTACTCCTTCTTGCAAATATTTTCACGAGATATGTTTTTTAATGAGGCTAATAAATTTGTTATCTCTGGATCATCATTTAACCATTGTTTTAGATGCGCAAGCATGGTTCGGGCATAAACAGAAGTGTCATTAGTGTGAGTGGCGGTAACAGAGTTGACCAGTCGGTAGTTTACCCACATGCCTTCTTTAGTGCTTTGTACAAGCCCTGCATCCTCCAATATCTTTAAGTGTTTAGAGATAGTAGGCTGGGCCAGGCCCAGGGCAGCCTGGATCTCGCATACGCACATTTCTTTTTGTTCCAGTATCTTGATAATCTTGACCCGATTTGGGTCTGATAGGGCCTTCATGGTTTTTAAAAAATGTTTCATAGGCTTATCTCCATATTGCTATATGGAAATATAGCGTTTTTGTTTTGGTTGTCAAGATGTTTTTGATGATTTTATGAGATTGAAATGTCAGATGCTTTGTTTGATTTTTTGTGTTATTTATTGTAACCTCCATTACCGTAATCGCCATTACAGTAAGGAGGTGCTTGTGAAGTTTTATGATCGAGAAGTCGAGTTAAGGTTATTGCGTAAGATAAAATCCATGTCATTAGACTACTCAAAAATGACGACCATAGTTGGTCGCCGCAGGATTGGCAAGACCAGGCTTATCCTGGAGGCAATTAAGGATGAGCTTTATGTTTATTTTTTTGTCTCCAGAAAGTCGGAAGCCTTATTGTGCGCGGAATTTGTGGAAGAGATTAAGGCCAGGTTAAAGATTCCGATCTTTGGTGAAATAAAATCTTTTAAGGATATTTTTGCCCTGCTGCTTGAGTTTTCCAGGAACCATCCACTTACTGTTGTTATTGATGAATTTCAGGATTTTTATTTCATAAATCCATCAGTTTATTCTTCTATTCAGCACTTGTGGGACATGAACAAGGATAGTTCAAAAATGCATCTTATCCTTTGCGGTTCAATTTATACTTTAATGAAAAAAATTTTTGAGCAAAGCAAGCAACCTTTGTTCGGTCGTACAGATAAGAGAATCATGCTCAAGCCATTTTCGCCTGAAATCCTGGCCAGGATATTAAGAGATTTTGATAGTTTTAGCCCTGAAAATTTATTGTCATTTTATATTATAACCGGAGGTATAGCCAAATATGTGGAACTCATGACTAATGAGCGGGCGTTTAGTCTAAGTGATATGCTGGATGTAATATTGGATGAGAATAGTCTTTTTCTCGATGAAGGTAAAAATTTGTTAATAGAGGAATTTGGTAAAGAATATGCCACTTATTTTTCCATTTTATCGCTTATTTCTTCTTCCAGAACATCAAGAAGAGAAATAGAATCAGTTTTGCAAAAGAATATTGGTGGATATCTTGAACGGCTGGAGAATGAATATCATCTTATAACACGGATTAAACCAATTCTGGCTAAACCAGCATCAAGAAATCAGAAGTATGTTCTTGAAGATAATTTTTTGAATTTCTGGTTTCGTTTTATTTATAAGTACAGATCAACCATTGAGATAGGTAATTTTAACTATGTCAAAAAAGTTATTAAAAGAGATTTTTCCACCTTTGCAGGAAAATTTTTAGAAAAGATGTTTATCCATTTTTTGGCTTCGAGCAACAAATATACGGATATTGGCTCATACTGGGAGCGAGGCAATCAGAATGAAATTGATATTGTAGCCATCAATAAAGAGACAAAAAAGGTTCTTCTTGCAGAAGTCAAATTGAGACCGGAAAAACTGAATACCAGGATATTGCCTGTAAAAGCCAGAAAACTTTTTTCTTTGCTTAAGGATTATGAGTTTGAATTTAAGGGATTTTCTTTAGAAGATGTACCTTTGTTTGTAGATTCTGCCTGCAAAAAGTCGCAACCCGGAAAATACAGTTTGCGGGGACAGGCGAACAGGTAATAATTTCAAATAGTTATAACCGTCAAACGCTCGCTATCGCTGTTCGCCTGTCCCCACTTTTTGGTTGAATATCCCTACTCCCATACGCGTTTATCCACAATTTTTCCAGGTTCCTCAAGCTCTTCATGGGCGGATAGGACTTTCAGAACAGGAAGGAGTTTAATTTTTTCCTTAAACGCGGCAATGAGTTTTTTTTCGTCAAGGCCATCTCTGGCCTGGACATAGAGGGTAAGGGTATCCTTCCCCTGGGGATTGGTTAAAGTTAATTGCCAGTTAATAATCACCGGGAATTCAGCCATGACCTGGCTTACCTGATGTTGATAGACAAATTGTCCTTTAACCTTGGCCGTACTATCAGTGCGGCCAAAGATTCCCTTAATCCTGGGGGCACTGCGTCCGCACGGACATGGTGAATAGTCAATGGCGGCTAAATCACCAGTAGCAAAACGTATTAATGGATAAGTTGTGGAAAATGGCGTGACCACAACCTCGCCAATCTCACCTGGAACCACTGGTTCTCCAGTGCCAGGATGGCAGATTTCTACCCAACACCTGGTGGAGAGGTGCATACCCTGAGCTTCTGGACATTCATAAGCAATACAGCCCACGTCGGCTGTTCCATAGCCCTGGCGGACAACCATACCAAACATCTCTTCCACTTCGTTACGTAAAGATGGAGTTAGTATTTCTGCTGCCACAAAGGCTACCTGGAGATTGAAATCTTTTTTTAAATCAAGGCCCGCAGCTTTTGCTTTTTTGGCAATTGTTTTTAAGTAACTGGCCATGCCCACAAAGCCAGTAGCTTTGAGCCTGGTAAGCAAGGTGATCTGCGCTTCAGTATTGCCGGGACCGGTCGGGATAACTGCACAGCCTAGCTTGCGTAAGGGCTGCTCCAACATTAGACCGGCAGGAGTCATGTGATAGCTGAAGGTCATTTGCACAATATCTTTAGGCCTGAAACCTGCGGCATAAAAGGCTTCTGCCCAGCCCCAATAATCGTCATCAGTGCCTTCTGGATCAAGAATAGGACCGGGGGACATGTAGATATGGGCAAGATTGCCTAAGTCCGTGGTCAGGAGCTGGTTTATATCTTCTTCCTGGAGGGTGATTAAATTTTTTTTGGGTAGGGGAGGGATGGCCAGAAAATCTTTTTCCGAAGTGATATCCCGGGGTGAAATTCCTGCTTTGTGCAATCTATTTTTAAATTCTCGGCATTTCTCAGCGGCAAGTTGAATAATATTTTGTAATCTGGTCCATTTATCGCTTTTGAGTTCCTCCCGGCTTTTTATCTCCAGGTCATGGTAATAACCTGTCGTGCGCATCTTCTTTCTCCTCCTTCATCCTTCCTCCTTCCTCCTTCATCCTTTCTTCCTACCCCAGCCATCTTTTGCGGCGGCGATAATGTTTGACCTGACGATAACTTTTCTTTTCTCCCGCATGTCCCATGCCAAGGTAAAATTCCTGTACATCGGGGTTGTTGAGAAGTTCCTGAGCCGGGCCATCTAAAACTATACGGCCATTTTCCATGATGTATCCGTAGCTGGCAATATTCAGGGCCACTCTGGCATTTTGTTCCACCAGAAGCACGGTGGTTTGCTGTTCCTTATTAATTTTGGCTATAATATTAAAAATTTCCTCCACAAGCAAAGGAGCCAGACCAAGAGACGGTTCATCCAGGAGCAGCAGCTTGGGTTCTGCCATCAAAGCCCTGCCAATAGCCAGCATTTGCTGCTCTCCACCAGATAGATAGCCAGCCCATTGTTTACGTCTTTCTTTGAGTCTTGGAAAGTAGCTAAAGACCATTTCCAGGTTTCTTGCAAAGTGACTGCCTGGCCGGGTAAATGCACCACAACGTAAATTTTCTTCTACTGTCAGTTCTTCAAAGACCCGGCGGCCTTCCATAACCTGAAAAATACCCATACGCACAATCTTTTCCGGCGTAAGATTGTGAATGGGATGTTCTTCATAGATGATGGAACCTTCTGTGACTTCTCCATCTTCACTGAGAAGAAGACCTGAAATGGCCTTTAAAGTGGTAGATTTGCCAGCCCCATTAGCTCCTAAAAGGGCAGTGATTTTCCCTCTGGCTACATTGAGAGACAATCCTTTAAGAACCAGGATTACATCATTGTAAACTACTTCCAGGTTAGCCACCTGCAACAAATCCATTCTTAACGTCCTTTTTATATTGTGTGGAAATAATTGAAGAGTGTGAGTGCCTGCTTGCCAGCACTCACACTCTTCAATTACAGTCAAGTACTCACACTGTTCGCAAATCGGGGCAAATTGCCGCAATTTGCCGCTTCATTATGAGTCGCCTGCAAAAAGTAAATTTGTTCGTGCGGGGACAGGCGAACGAGCGTTGTGACAGTTGTAACTATTTGAAATTATTAGCCGTTCGCCTGTCCCCGCAAGCTGTAATTTGCGAGTTTCGAGTTTTTGCAGGCGACTTCATTATTTACCAAGCCACTCTTTTTTGCGTGGTAGAGATTGGGCAGTAACAAAAGTCAATTTGCCATTTTTAATCTGATAAATAAAAACACTCATGTTGGCGCGATGATCATCAGGATAATAACTGATGGGCGGAGTGAGGCCCATAGGATCGAAGTCACGCAAAGTTTCCAGAGCTTCTTTAATTGCCGGACCGGTAATTTTACCTTTAGCAGCAGCCCTTTTAATACCTTCAGCCATAACCAACATGGATGCAAAGCCGCGGATGTAATGGGTCATCTGGGGCTGATTCTTTGTCAGTTGCTGGATGATTTTCATGCCAGGCACATCCTGACCGTAAATAGCCGCTGCCTGTAATGAATAATGGCCTTCACACGCTGGCCCGGCCAGTTTCATCAGATTTTCATCAGCACCCCAGATATTGACAAAAAATGTGGGGGCAAATCCCAGTTTTTGGGCATCTTTCATGATTACTGCTGTTGATGGTGTAGTGCCTCCAATCCAGACATAATCGGGATTTTTTTTCTTTAAATTCAGAAGTTGTGTGGTAGCGTCAATGGCCTTTAGACCAACATTTTCTTCACCCACAATTTCATAGCCCAGTTGTTTTGCATATTCTTTACCTGCGGGAATTGGGGCCAGACCGTAGGGATGGTCAGGATAGACAAAGGCTACTCTTGGGGCGCGGGATTTGGTCCAGTGTTCTTTAAAATATTCCAGGGCAGCTCGAAGCTGGGTTGAATAGTCAGCAGCAATAAAGAAGTTGTATGGCGCTTTTTTGGGGTTAGTTAAGTGAGCGGAATAGGAAGCAGAAAAGGTGGGTATCCTGTCTTTAGCAACAAAACGGGTCAGGGCTTCTGTATCAGCGGTTCCCCATCCTTGCAGGGCAATGATTTTGTCTCTGGTGACAAATTTTTTATACGCGCTGATTGCTTGTTGGGCATTGTAGGCATAGTCAACCTGAATGAGCTTGATCTTGTGCCCGGCTATACCGCCCTGACTGTTTAGATATTTAGCGCAATCCTTGACCCCTTCACTATAGGGCCTGCCCACTGCTGAAGTAGGGCCGCTCAGGTCTGAAAGAAGACCAATTTTGATTTCTTCGGGCTGTTTACCCCCTGAAGGATAATACAGCGTTTTGAAATACCAGATACCCCCGCATACAATAATTAAAATAGTTACAATTGTTAAAACACGACTTAACTTAGACATAATGAACCTCCTTAAAATTAAATAGTACCCGATGTCGAGTTTATATTATTCCAAAAGGGTAAACGTATAAACGGCCTATTTTGAGTTGCCTGCAAAAAGTCGAAACTCGCAATTTATTATAGCTAGCGGGGACAGGCGAACAACTAATGATTTCAAATGGTTACAACCGCTACAACG
>CAJXJU010000065.1 GCA_913055195.1 uncultured Desulfohalobiaceae bacterium
TATGCACAAGCATATAGATAAAATTTTAGAGGATATAACTAAATCAATTAAATTGATAGATATGATCATCTTATCTCCAGAAATTGATATTCATTGTATTAAGACTAAAATTCCTGTACATCTGTATAGTATTCATGTTGTGCAGGAAATAAATGTACAGGCCAAGGAGTTAGAAACTAAACAAAGTGCAGAACATAATAATGAAGAAAAAGGAGGTATTGAAATGTTATCAAAGTTGAAAAAGAAAAAACAGAAGGAGGATGTAACGGTCCATAAAAACAATTTAAACAATGGTGTTAGTGATAAGTTACAGGAAAACAATAAAATTTTGGTAATTAGCAAACAGCCCTCGTTTACTCATGCAATTGTTGACTATGCTCTTTCAATGGCTTCGAGGTTAAATGCCAGAATTACAGCTTTAAATTTAGATGAAAAGTCTCATAATTTTGAAACATTCAAAGAACAAGCTGTAGAGTTTGCTGCTGTATTTCAGGCCAGAGCGGGAGAAAAAGGCATAAAATTTTCTCATCTGGTAGCAGAGGGTGAAGAAAGCGCTGTTGTGCGCAAGCTATGTGCTAAAGATAAGCAGCTAAAATATATCATTAATGACTCGCCTGCTTATCTGGAAAAGGGTCAACATTTCCCTGTTTATTGTCGTCCACATATTTAGGATAGAGGCAAAAAACTGTTTATAGAATTTTTCTGGGGGACAGGAATACTCAAATAGAAATAAACCCTTTACGCCATATTTAACGATCTTTGCCTGATTCCCTGACTGTAATCAAATTTTGATTTGAAGGAGGATTTTATGACATCTGATATGATACTGGTTAATGGAGTGCTTGTTCTAGCTATTCTGATGTTTATTTTTGAATGGGTTCGAGTGGATGTTGTTGGCATTATAATGATGGTTATTTTGCCTTTGCTGGGTCTGGTAACTCCCCAGCAAGCAATTTCAGGTTTAAGCAGTAATGCTGTTGTCTCAATTATTGCTGTGATTATTATTGGAGCTGGCCTGGATAAAACAGGCGTAATGAATTCTCTGGCCCGTCTTATCCTGAAATTTGCCGGTAAAAGTGAGAGCAGGATTATTGCCCTGATTTCAGGAACAGTGGCGTTTATATCCAGCTTTATGCAAAATATCGGAGCAGCCGCTCTGTTTATGCCTGCTGTGCGCAGGATTGCAAGGCAAACAGGTATCCCTGTCTCACGCGTTTTAATGCCTATGGGCTTTTGCGCTATTATTGGAGGCTGTATTAGCCTGGTTGGTTCCAGTCCTCTGATTTTGCTCAATGATTTAATGAAGGTTGTGGGCGATTATCAGCCGTTTGGTCTTTTTAGTGTAACTCCCCTGGGCCTGGCTTTGACTGCAGCAGGAATATTGTATTTTATTTTTCTGGGAAAAGTTATTTTACCTGCTAAAGGCACTGAAGAGGGTTCAGGCCCATTATCTTCTGTTCTGGCTAAAACCTATGGTAATATTGCGAATTTGTTTGAGTTACATATCCCGAAAGATTTTAAAGAGCAGACACTTAAAGCCATTGATTTGCGCCCCAATTATTTTTGTACGGTTGTTGCCATTGCCAGGGCAGATACCGGTCAGAGGGTATTTGCTCCAGTGTCTGATGAATTGCTTAAGCCTGGTGATGTTATTGCAGTTGTTGGGCCTAAAGAGATGGTCTCTATTATGGCTAAAGATATGGGATGGGAATTGAAAGAGGAACTGGATTGTTTTGCTGAGGATCTGTCTCCCAATAACGCAGGTATTATGGAGGCCATTGTTACTCCTCGTTCTCAACTGACCGGTCATACATTAAGGAACATTGAATTTCGTCGCCGTTTTGGAGTCAATCCCCTGGCTATTTTTCGCGGGGGTAAATTGTTTGTCAGCGGCCTTTCAGAGCTAGAGCTTATGCCTGGCGATGCCCTGCTGCTTTTTGGGCGCTGGGAAAAATTTCATTTCTTAAAGGAAAAACCTGATTTTGCCTTTACCGAACCTGTAAAGGGAGAGATTATTTCTACAGAAAAGGCCAAATGGGCACTGGGCTGTCTGGCAGTGTCCCTTATTATGATTCTGGGGTTCCATGTACAGCTGTCCATTGCCCTTTTAACTGGCGCGCTGGGCATGGTTTTGACCGGGGTTATGACCATTGATGAAGCCTATAATTCAGTGGATTGGATGACAGTGTTTTTGTTGGGCGGGCTTATTCCTCTGGGTATAGCTTTCCAGAATACCGGCGCTGCCAAATACATTGCTGACAGTATTGTGTCTGCTTTAGGCACTGTTTCACCTCTAATGTTGATGATTGTTATTGGTCTATTGACTTCATTTTTTACTCTGGTCATCTCCAATGTTGGTTGTGCGGTTTTAATGATTCCTCTGTCCATGAACATGGCCATTAAAGCTGGAGCAGATCCAAGAACTGCAGCCCTTGTGGTGGCTGTGGCTGCTTCCAATACCTTTGTGTTGCCAACCCATCAGGTAAATGCACTTATTATGCGGCCTGGAGGATATCGTACCATTGACTATGTTAAAGCAGGGTCTGGAATGACTGTTTTGTATCTAGTGGTCATGATAGCTGGCCTGGCATTATTTTATGGTTTTTAAATCAAATTAGAATGTGAATTTAATGTATCGGCACGCTTTTAAAGGTTAAAGGCGTGCCGATTTTTTAGAAGAAGGAGGGCAAAGAAGATTATGTTAATATCCAGAATTATGCGAACGAAATTGGCCCTGGCTGATATAGAATGTAACGTAAAAACTATTTTGTGTAAGCTTTCAAAACTAGCTCCAAGACAGATATATGTTGTTGATGATAATTTAAAATTGCATGGTATTATTACTGGTTATGATTTATTAAAAGTAGTATTACCTGAATATGCAGATTCCAATCTCTTGCGTTCTGTTGTTGATCAACAGATAGATGATTTTTTGCTAAAAAACATTGAACGTGTGGTTGATAAAAAGGCCAGTGAATTTATGATTACAGATTTTGTTTATCTTAAGCCAACAGATCATGCTATGGAAGCAGAGGCGCTTCTGGTGGAAAAAAGGATCAATGCCTTACCAGTTCTTGGGGAAGATGGAAGGCTTCTGGGAGAGGTGCATAGACGTGATATTTTAGATTATATGGCCAGGCTTGTGTGTGATGCCGGGCAGGAAGAGTTTGAGCATGTTGATGTGAAATATTTGCTGGCCGGATCTATTTTAAAATGTACAGAAAAGTTGTAGGAGGATAGAGGCATGTTCTGGACTGCAACATTAATTTTTATCTGTGCTTATGCAGTAATTATTTCAGAGAAAGTACATAAGACCAAGGTAGCCCTTATGGGCGCTGCCCTGGTTTTACTCACCAAGATTTTATTACAGCATGAGGCCTTTCATGATATTGAGCTTGGAGTAGATTGGAATGTTATTTTTTTACTTATCTCCATGATGATTATTATCAATGTCATGACCAAGACTGGAGTATTTCAGTATGTGGCTGTTAAATCAGCAAAGATTGCTAAAGGTGAGCCTTTTAAAATTATGGTCATTCTTGCTACTATTACTGCCCTTGGGTCGGCCTTTCTGGACAATGTTACCACGGTGTTGCTGCTGGCTCCAGTAACATTGTTAATTGCTGATCAACTGGAATTGGATCCGGTTCCATTCCTTATAACCGAGGCACTGGCTTCAAATATTGGCGGCACTGCAACTTTGATTGGTGACCCGCCTAATATTATGATCGCTTCCAAAGCGGGATTGAATTTTATGGATTTTATAGAACATCTAACACCAGCTATTGTTATTATTTTTATTGTCTGGATGATTGTGTGGAAATTTGTTTTTGGCCAGAGACTTAAGGTCAGTCAGGGTAATAAAGAACGTATTATGGCCATGAACGAAGAGGAGTTGATCAAGGATGCAAAATTATTAAAAAAATCTCTTACTGTTTTGACTTTGACCATTCTTGGTTTTGTTTTGCATGGTTTTTTTCATTACGAACCAGCCACTGTTGCCCTGGCTGGCGCGTCTGTTTTATTGCTTATCTCCGGTGAAGAACCGCATGAAATATTGGCTGAGGTGGAATGGCCGACTATATTCTTTTTTATCGGACTATTTATCATCATTGGCGGCACTGTAAAAGTTGGATTGATAGAACTTCTTTCTCATAAGATGATAGACATTACTCATCCTCAGCCAGATAATATGTTTACATTAAGCATGGTTATTTTGTGGTTTTCAGCTATTGCTTCGGCCATTGTTGATAACATACCTTTTGTGGCCACAATGAATCCTTTGCTTATTGATATGGTGCATCAGGTCTATGGGGTTACTGGTTCTGCCACACTTGAGCACATTCAGCACCCTGCCATGATGCCTGTGTGGTGGGCACTGGCCCTGGGAGCATGTCTGGGTGGTAATGGTTCTCCCATTGGCGCGTCAGCAAACGTGATCGTGGTAGGAATGAGTGAAAAACAAGGTCATCCCATTACTTTTATGCGCTTTTTAAAATATGGTGTGCCTGTAATGTTTTTGACGATTCTCATCTCTATGTTGTATGTATATGTTCGTTACTATGTACTTGGTCTTGTATAGATGCAGGGGCACAAAATTTTGTGCCCCTGTTTTTGCTTGCCTATGATGCGAGACAATTAAGATGTCTCAACTTTCGGAGTTGCGGAAAGCATGTTTTCTGAAAAGGCTGTAATATCAATATGTTAACAAACTCAGAAAGTTGAGTAAGAGGTTTTGATAGAAAAAAATGTTTTTTAGAAAAAAGAATCGCATAATAGAAACTGAGTTGCCTCCCTTACCTTCTTCTGAACTTGTTCGCCTTGATCCATTAGAAGGTTTAGGAAAAAGGATTGACGAGGCAGATTTAACTCAACCTGCTTTAGAGTCTGTCAGAGGTGAGCTGGAAAAGCTGAGAAGAACAGACCCTTCATCGCCAGATTATACTATCAGCCTGAATTATATTGATTTTGTTCTCAGTCTGCCGTGGCTGAAAAGTACGCCTGATTGTTTTGATCTCCCTTCAGTGGAGCAGGTACTGGAGGCAAGTCATTATGGCCTGATGGAGGTAAAGGAAAGAGTGCTGGAATTTCTGGCCTCCAGAATTTTATACAGGCTGCACCATAGCCATGTTTTGGTGGTAGATGATGAAAAAATAACCCGTTCCAATCTAAAATATGCCTTGAGCAAGGCTGGCTTTAATGTCTTAACCGCAGCTAACGGTAAAGAGGCTCTTGATATACTTCAGAAGAAAAGAGTTGATGTTGTAATTTCAGATCTGAAAATGGATCAAATGGATGGGGAAGAGCTTCAGGAGGAGGTGAATAAAAGGTTCCCTGATACTCGCTTTATCATGATTACAGGCTATGCAACGGTTGATTCAGCAGTATCAGCCTTAAAAAAAGGGGCTGTTCATTATTTGCGCAAGCCTGTTGATCTGGACGAGTTACGAAAATGTGTGAAGGACGCGTTAAATTACTCCACAGGTTACACAGCAAAAGGTCCAGTGCTTTGTTTTGCTGGACCTCCAGGTACAGGAAAAACTTCTATTGGTCAGGTTATTGCACGGGCCATGGGTAGAAAGTTTGTTTGTTTTTCTATGGCGGGATTGCGTGATGAAGCAGAACTTAAAGGTCACCGCCGGACTTATATTGGATCCATGCCTGGACGTATTATCAGCGAGATAAAAAAAATAGGCGTTAATAATCCTGTTATTATGCTTGATGAAGTAGATAAACTTGGCCATGATTTTCGGGGAGATCCCTCCTCTGTTCTTTTAGAGATTTTAGATCCGGGCCAGAATCATAAATTTATTGATTTCTTTCTGGATGTTCCATTTGATCTTTCAAAAGTTTTTTTCATCGCCACGGTCAATGAAATAGAGCGGTTGCCCAAGCCATTACTTGATCGGCTGGAAGTTATCTATTTCCCCAGTTATTCAGAAGAGGAGAAAAAGGCCATTGCCAGATATTATTTGATTCCACGTCAGATCGAAGAATGTGGTCTATCTGCAAGCAATGTAGAATTTCAGGAAGATGGACTGCAGGAAATTATTCGTGGTTATACACAGGAGGCTGGTTTAAGAGAGTTAGAGCGCCAGGTGGCCAAAATTTGCCGCAAACTGGCCAGAAAAAAATTAAACGAAGGAAGGAAGAATTTTAGTATCAGCAAAGAAGAAGTTTCTCGACTTTTGGGGCCAGGTAAAATTCATAGACCGTGGCTACCGCTATTAAAAAGAAAAAATTATGCTGGGGTGGCAACTGGTCTGGTTTGGTCCGAATTTGGCGGGGAAGTGATTTTTGTTGAGACCTGCAGAATGCAGGGAAATCAAAATCTTCTGCTCACAGGTTCCCTTGGGCGGGTCTTGCAGGAATCCGCTCAGATTGCCCTTAGCTTTATTCGCTCAAATGGTTCATATCTAAAGCTGGATCCAGAGTTTTTTGCCAGCTCTGATATCCACATTCACATTCCATCCGGCAGTGTGCCCAAGGATGGGCCTTCTGCAGGATTGACCATTGCTATTGCCCTGATCTCTCTGCTCGCTAATATTCCTG
The DNA here is from genome assembly GCA_913055195.1 of uncultured Desulfohalobiaceae bacterium. Taxonomy (GTDB): domain Bacteria; phylum Desulfobacterota; class Desulfovibrionia; order Desulfovibrionales; family Desulfonatronovibrionaceae; genus Desulfovulcanus. The sequence goes on from CAJXJU010000065.1 coordinate 6,553, forward strand.
TATATAGAGATATAGCTATTTCAGGAGAAATAACCTTAAGTGGGGAGGTACTGCCAGTAAGTGGCATACGAGATAAACTCCTTGCGGCCAGCAGATTGGGAATCAAAAAGGTTGTCTTGCCTTCAGGCAACAAGGATGATGTGTTGCATCTGGGCGATGTGGTCAGCGGAATGGATGTTGTTTTTGTGGAGGAAATTCTGGATGCTGTTCCTCATGTATTAAGCAAAACTTAATAAATAAAATTTTTAAAGCTACTAGAACTTTCGCTTTAAAGGTTGATGCTTAAAGATATTTTTGCTGGCTGTTTTCAGAATGACCAATGAAAGTCATCAGCCCATGATGACTTTAAAACATCAAGAAAAAATATTTCAAGAGCATCTATAGCCTGGACGA
>CAJXJU010000066.1 GCA_913055195.1 uncultured Desulfohalobiaceae bacterium
ATTTCGATATTCGAATTTCGGATTTCTCAACTTTCGGAACTCCGAAAGTTGAGTTTTTAAGCATAAAATTATGGATGGCCTCTTGCAAGGTTCTGGCAGCTAAATGAGCACAATGTTCCTTTTCTTCTGGTAAACTTCCAACTTTGTGCAAAATGTCTTCAGCAGAAATTGAGGCTGCTTCTTCCAGAGATTTGCCAATGGCCAATTCACAGACAACATCTCCACTCACCACGCTCGGTCCGCAACCATCAGTTAAAAAAGAAGCATCCCTGACCAGATCATTCTCTATGCGCAAAAAAATCTCTATACTGTCACCACAACTGCCTTTAAGTTTAGCTGAAGCAGAATGATTGTCCATCGCTCCAATATATTGAGGATTTTTCCAGCGCTCCAGAACATAAGGACCATAATCCTCTTCTGTTTTCTTATATATCTTTTCCTGCAGTTCATTTAAAAATTCATCCAGATGCTCTGACATTGATTCTCTCCCATCTATATTCTTTTCATCCTTCATCCTTCATCCCTCCCCTCTACCCCACTCTCAATCTATCCTCAAGGTCTGGCTCCAGAGTCACGAAAAAAGTCTTAAAAACCTTATCCACCACCACCTGGCCTAAATCAAACCCTTTGACTTTACGCACATCTTTAACAAGAGCACACATAACTTTAGCCTGCCCGGCATCTTTTTGATAGCTGAAAAGGCCAGCCAGAGCAGCAGCTTCCCTCATGCTCGTCTCAGGAACCTCCTGGTCCTTATAATTACGTTTTAAAATGATATGCGCGCCCGGTCCATCCTGGGCATGGAACCAGAGATCAAAAGAACTGGCCCCAGAACTTAAAAGCTTATGGTTAGCCTTCTTATTTTTCCCACGCAAAATAATAAAACCATCAGAAGATCGGTAAACACATACTTCTGTGGCTAATTTTTGTAATTTTTTAGACAAAACAACAGCAGGAATGTGCCTGGTTTCCTTCTGCTCCTCACTTTCGCCTATCTTCCTATCTTCCGGACCTCCTATCTTCCCATTTTTCCGTATCTCTTCAAGTTCCTGCAGCAATTGCTGCCTGCGCTGAATAATAAATTTAAGCCCCCTTTCTCCTTTTGCTGCCCTGGCAAAAAGTTTTTCCATATTCTCTTTGATGCTCAAGACCGGGTTCAGAGATAGAACTATTCTTTTACCTTCCATGTCAATAACAGAAACCTGCTTTTCCCTGTCCCGGGGGTTAAGTCTGTATAAATTGGCTTGAATAAGAAGAGCCTTTTGTTTTTCAGCAACCATATTTTTAAGCCTTAAGTAATCCTGGTCCAGCCTTTGTAAGCTTCTGGTGATTTTTTTTATTTTGTTCTGGTTCTCCTTTTGCTTTTCAAAGACCTGATTCACGAGTTCCATTACCCTGGGAAAGCCAAAAACATAGGAGGCTTCCAGAGCTGAACTAAAGCTCAGGGCCGAAGTCTCTTTAACCCTCCAGCAAAGCAGATTTAAATTTTGACCATCTCTATGATGGAGATAAAATTCGTTCACCTGTCCGCTTCTTATCCGGGCATATAGTTTTTTGCTTTCCTCAGGATCCAACCGGGCAAGAATTTTTCTAAGGGGTGGAGAGATTTGTGGATATCTTTTCCAGATATCCTTATGGCTAAAAATTTCCTCTAACAAAGGCCAAAAAACCTGCTCATCATCCAATACATCTTGAACAAGGTTGAGTCCCTGACATAGATCCAGAAGTAAGTATTTAAATGGCCCTGGGGATAATTCTAAATATAACCTTCTTTTAACCCAGATACTTTTTAATTTTAAAATGCGCCTGTTTTTTAGCTGCTTGCGCAGCCACATGACTTTAGCTGAAGGATTTAAAGGATTTTCAGGTTTATCTGGCGATAAAAACAAAAACCCTCCCTTGCGGGAGGATCTTAAAATCAAATAACCGGCCCGTCCTAAATCTATAGTCCACACATCAGGGGCAGGAGAAAATATCTTTTCAATACGCTCTCCACAAATTTTTTGTTCAAGCTCACCTGCTACAAAACGAAAAAAATTAGCCTCCATTGTTTTTCAGGGTAAGGGGTAAGGATTAAGGGATAAGGGTCAAAAAAACGGCCACCAATCACTATATTCACTGATCACTGTCCACTGTTCACTGTTCACTGACCACTGTTCACTGACCACTGTTCACTGTTCACTGTTCACTGTTCACTGATCACTGCCCCAGAAGAGCCTCTTCTTCCTCCTGCTTGCTTTTACATTTAATACACAAAGTCGTAACTGGTCTGGCCTTGAGCCTGGGGATACCGATCTCTTCACCGCACTCCTCACAGATACCAAAAGTCCCGTCTTCTATACGTTCCAGAGCTTCCTCAATCTTACGGATTAGTTTGCGATCCCTGTCCCTTAAGCGCAAAGTAAAAGCGCGATCAGATTCAGCCGTGGCTCTGTCCGCTGGATCGGCATAGGCCTGCACATCTTCAGTCATATCTTCTATGGTGTCCTCACCCTTTTTTTGAATGTCATCGCGCATTTTTGTTAACAAATCCCGAAAATATTCAATATCTGACGGATTCATAACTTATCCTCCTGAACTATATTTAAAAGGGGTGGATAACTTATAAGATATAAAAAGTAAAGGGTAGCCAGAGGTTTTATCAAATGCACCCCAAATGCGACGTTATAAAATGTAATTTTTTTCTTGACAGCTTAAAAAACCTTGTATATTTACCCCTTCTGCTTGAGCGGGAGTAACTCAGTGGTAGAGTGCAACCTTGCCAAGGTTGAAGTCGCGGGTTCAAATCCCGTCTCCCGCTCCACAACAAAAACATCCCGCCTGGTGGCGGGTTTTTTTTTGCCTGTTTACCCGGTTGACGTGAACAGTGAACAGTGGTCAGTGAACAGTGAACAGGTTATTTTTGCCTGTTTACCCGGTTGACCCTGAAAACAAAAACAATTAAGTCCCCCAACCAGAATAAAACCACAGGAGCTTTTCTTGTCCAGCATTAAATATCCATTACATAAGTCTTTAAAGGAACTCCTTGAAATTGCAAACTCTAAGTTTGAAACCTATTTTGAACCTGTCAAAGTAGGAGACCACTGCCTGGAAATACTTCAAATCAAGCATATGGATCAATATATTGACAAATTGGTGGATGAAGCCAGTCCAGGTCAAAAAATAGAACTGCCTTTTTGGGCCAAAATCTGGCCAGCATCAGTCCTTCTGAGCTATTTTATAAATTCCTTGCAAGCACCACAGGAGAAAACTACTCTTCTAGAAATAGGAGCAGGCATTGGCCTATGCGGTCTTTTTGCGGCCCTTAAAGGTTTTGATGTTGTAATATCAGACTATGCTGATGATGCTCTTTTATTTACCCGGATCAATATTTTAAAAAATAATCTACAAAATAAAGCTGAAGTGGCCAAAATTGATTTTACCAGAGACCGTTTAAATCAAAAATTTGACTATATCCTCGGCTCCGAAGTCCTGTATCAGGAAGAAAGTTACAGGCCCCTTGTCAAATTTCTTTTGGCCCATCTAAAATCAACTCCCAGGGCAGAAATTATCCTTGCCAAAGACTTTCGCAGAGGAGCAAAAAAATTCTTCCGTCTTGCGCCTAAGGAATTTAAAATAGCAGAAAAAACAATAGGCTATCGCCAGGAAAGCGAAGATCGCTCTCAGGCAGAACGTTTTTTGTGCACTATTTACCGGCTTCATCCCCGTCGGGTGGCTGCTGTTGAAAACTAAAAAATTAAACCATGAAAAAAATTACTCTCAAATCCTGTCCCAAAGGATACAGTCAAGATCAGGACAAAGCCACCTCTCCTGAACAGACTGTGGCAAAAGTAAAAAAAATACTGGCTAACTGGGGTCAGGAAATACTGGCTGAACTTAAACGTATAGACACAGGCAGGCTGGGCATACCTGTGTATATGAGCATTTGCGGTACCCTTGCACGAGGGATAATGCCTACACGCAAACAAATGGGCAAAGGCGCATCACCTGCCCAGGCCCAGGCCTCGGCCTTAATGGAACTTGTTGAGCGTTATAGTTTCTTTAACTTTGTACAGAATTCAAAAAATTTCATTTCCTTAAACTGGTCTGAGGCAGAAAAATCATTGGGTTCAAAACTGATCCCTGTGCAAGAAATTTTGCACTCTGTTGAGGAACAAATGGATGTTGCCACAGCCAGGCAGGTGCTTGATCTTGTGCAGTGGAAATTTACTCTGGCTACTGACATAAATACAGAAGAAGAATGTTACCTGCCCTTTGACTGGTTTAAAAAGTTAAATGAATTCAATGGTTCATCAGCAGGTAATACAGCAGAAGAATCCATTTTACAGGGCACATGTGAGTTAATAGAGAGACACACCTGTGCCATAATTGATGGACAGCGCCTTATTAGGCCTACTATTGACCCGGACTCATTTTCTGATCCTGTTTTAAAAGAACTTTACTCAAAATTCAAAAAACAGGGAATCAAAGTCTGGTTCAAAGACTTTTCCCTTGGCATGCCAGTCCCAACTATAGCTGTCCTGGCCTATGATCCCAAAACATTTCCCACCTCAAGCGAAATTGTCTTTACCGCAGGTACAGCTACATCGCCCAGCAAGGCAGCTATAAGAGCACTGACAGAAGTGGCTCAGTTAGCTGGAGACTTCGAGTCAGGCAGCAACTATGAAGCTTCTGGTCTATCCAAGTTCACCGACCTTAACCAGATCGACTGGCTTACCCGGGGAGACATAATAACTCTTGATGAGTTACCCGATTTAGAAGACGACGATATCTATGTAGAACTCAAAAAACTCGCAACAGCTCTTGCTTCTTCAGGTTTTCCTCTTTATTCCATTTCAACTTCCCAGCCTGAACTTGGCATTGCAACGCATTATAATATAGTTCCTGGCTTTCGTTTCAGAGAACGAACCCAAAATGCTTCTCCAGGACTTTTTGTGGGGCGGATCATAGCAGAAGAGGAAACACCAGATAAGGCATTAAAAAAACTGGATACTCTGGCAAAAATCTATCCTGAGAGCTACTTCATACCCTTTTTTAAGGGACTTGTTTATCTGCGGCTTGATGAACCTGTTTTCGCAGCAGATCTTTTCGCCCGGTCTGAACCTTTACAACCAGACAGCGAAGAAAAAGGGCTGGCTGCATTTTACCACGCCTACGCCCTGACCCAGGCAGGTCGCTGGTCCGAAGCAGTGCCCCATCTGAATCGGGCCATAAATTTGAGTCCTGATGTAAAAGAATATTATAATTTGCTGGGTGTGGCCCTTTTTAAACAAAAAAAATATGAACAAGCAGCCTTAAACTTTCAAAAGGCCATTAATCTCGACCAGGGTTCTGCCATTGATCTGGCTAACCTCGGTCTTTGTTACAAATTTTTAGGAGAAAAAGAAAAGGCCATAAACCTGTTAAGTGAGGCCCTGACCCTGGAGCCTGGCCTTGACTTCGCCCATAAACACCTGACTGAATTATTAAACGGATGAAATTCTTGCAAAAATTTACGGATTCAGGACAGGAAATTCAGGAAGTTAAAAAGCCGGGAAATTTTAAAATTTTGTTCCCATTTTTTCAATAATTTCAATTAGTTATCTTGTTTTTAACTTTCAAATAGCTTAAAAAGGCGCTGACGCTATTGACAAAAATCATTTCTGCCATTTAAAGAGCCTGAAGTTTGCATAAAAAATTTGAGGGTAAAAATCCCGGAACTGGGATTTAATGGTTACTGACTCTGTCAGTACCTTTTGAGTTTAATCTTATCATTAAATCTATTTTAAGGAGGTAGTCAGTATGGCAGTTGTAGAGTTCAAAGGGAAAAAATTTGAAGTAGATGAAGACGGTTTCCTGCAAAAATTTGAAGACTGGTGTCCTGAATGGGTTGAGTATGTAAAGGAAAGTGAAGGGATCAAAGAGATCACTGAGGATCACCAAAAAGTAATCGATTTCTTGCAAGATTATTACAAGAAAAATGGTATCGCTCCTATGGTTCGTATCCTGTCCAAGGTTACAGGTTTCAAACTGAAACAGATTTACGAGCTCTTCCCATCTGGACCTGGTAAGGGAGCCTGTAAGATGGCTGGACTGCCCAAACCAACTGGTTGTGTATAATTACACCTTAAATTCGACAAAAAAGGCGGACATCCAGTCCACCTAACTTAAATTTAAGTCGATTTTAATTGTTCAAAAAAGTAAGGGGTTACGGCTTATGGCCGTAACCCCTTTTTTGTTTTGAACAGTAGGTGATAAAAAATGCCAACTGTTTATTATCATGAAGGCAACTTTCCTCCGCAAAACATTAAATGGGAACTACTTATTCCCTTAATTGGTCCTGCCAATGCCGCTGTAGCCCGTTATGACGGAATATTGTCGGCCATACCCAATGCATCTGTACTGTTAAGTCCTTTAACAACTCAGGAGGCGGTTCTTTCTTCTCGTATTGAAGGTACTCAGGCAACTATGGGAGAAGTGCTGGAATATGAGGCTGAAGGAGATTTAGAAAAATTTTCCCCGCAGCGCAAAGCAGATATTCTTGAAATTCTCAATTATCGTAAGGCACTGCGTGCTTCTGAAAGCATGCTAAAAGAACTTCCTCTCTGTCAGCGCATTATTAAAAAGGCACATGAAATATTATTAACCGGAGTAAGGGGACATGGGAAAGCTCCTGGTGAATACCGCAAAACGCCTAACTGGATTGGTCCTCCAGGTTGTAGCATAAAGGAAGCTCATTTTGTCCCGATCTCTGCTGACAAACTGCCAGAAGCCATGAGCGCATGGGAAAGATATCTCCACGCGGAAGCTCCAGATCGTTTAGTGCAACTTGCTATTCTTCATGCAGAGTTCGAAGCATTACATCCTTTTCTGGATGGAAATGGTCGTCTGGGACGTATGCTGGTCCCTCTTTTCATGTACCAGG
>CAJXJU010000067.1 GCA_913055195.1 uncultured Desulfohalobiaceae bacterium
ACTAATGATTTCAAATGGTTACAACCGCTACAACGCATGTTCGCCTGTCCCCGCACGGAAAAATTTACTTTTTGCAGGCGACTCCTTGTTACAAAGTTTATTGTTCCAGGCTAACTTAAGTTATGCCTTTTCTTCTGATTCTGGTTTAAAAGAGTCGCCTGCAAAAAGTCGAAACTCGCATATTACAGCTTGCGGGGACAGGCGAACGGCTAATAATTTCAAATAGTTACAATCGTCACAACGCTCGTTCGCCTGTCCCCGAACGGAAAAATTTAATTTTTTGCAGGCGACTCTTTAAAACCCAATAATATCGGACTGGCCACATAAATGGAAGAATATGTCCCAACTACTATCCCTACTAAAAGGGCAAAGGCAAAGTCATGAATCACACCACCGCCAAATAAAAACAGACAAACTACCACAACAAGTGTTGTTCCAGAAGTAAGCAAGGTTCTGCTCAAGGTCTGATTAATGCTCACATTGATGGTTCTGGCCAGCGAAGATGATATTTTTGCCCGCAAATTTTCCCGGATCCGATCAAAAACAATAATTGTATCGTTTAGAGAATAACCAATGATGGTTAAAAGTGCCGCCACAATTGTCAGATCAAATTCCTTGTTCAAAAGAGAAAAAATTCCAATCGTAATTAGCACGTCATGAATCAGTGCCAATACAGCTCCCAGGGCATAATTTAACTTTAAATACCAGCACAGGACCAGTGTTATGAGCATGGCAGCAATAATCAACACACTCATGGGCATGGCAAGAAGCTTTAACACATATACACCAAGCGCCAGTCCACCTGCCATAATAGCAGCCACCATCCAGCGTTGCTCAAAGCGACCGGAAATATAAATGGCAATCAAAAGCACAGCATAAAACATAGCTTCAAGCGCCCTGGCCCGCAGATCTGCCCCTACTTTCGGGCCAACCATTTCCAGCCTCTGAATATCAAAATTTTTACCGCTTAAATTCTTTTTCAACTGTTCTTCAACCATGATTCTGATCTTTTCTGCGGACAATTTGCCTGCTGAGGTACGCAAAAGATATTCATTATCTTTTTTATCTCCAAAGCGCTGAATCACCAGCCCCGGTAGGTTGGCCTCTTTTAATGCCTGCCTTAATTCTTTGACATCAATGCTCTGATCAAACTTGACCTGAACAATTACACCGCCGGCAAAATCTATCCCATATTTTGGCCCACCCTGAATGAGCAGAGACAAAACCCCAACCAGAATAAACAGTCCAGATAGCAAAAAGGCCCATTTACGCAGACCTATAAAATCAAAATCAGTATCCGGTCTTATAATTTGTAAACCCATTATCCAGGCTCCTTCATAAGTTTCTGGTTAAATGCTTAATGTTGTGCCCGCCTTCCTTCTGGCCAGCCACAGGTCAAAAAAGGCTCTGGAAACAAAAATAGCTGTAAACATTGAGGCCAGAATACCCAGGGTCAAGGTGACAGCAAAGCCACGAATAGGACCTGTTCCAAATTGATACAAAATAATGGCCGCAATTATGGTCGTCACATTGGCATCCAGAATGGTCAAAGTAGCCCGGCCAAATCCCTCGTCAATGGCCGCGCGCGGAGATAATCCCCTGCGCAGTTCTTCTCTGATCCGCTCAAAAATAAGCACGTTGGCATCAACGGCCATACCAATGGTCAAAATAATACCGGCAATACCGGGCAAAGTCAGGGTGGCTCCAAAGCCAGCCAGACCGGCCATGATCAATAAAATATTAAAGAGAAGAGCAATATCAGCTATAACACCAGCAAAACCATAATAGATGATCATAAAAATCAGGACGACAGCCCCGCCTATGAGAGCTGAAAACACGCCCTTTTCAATAGACTCCTGGCCCAATGATGGCCCAACACTTCTTTCTTCCATAATATGGACTGGCGCGGGCAAAGAACCAGCCCTGAGAACAATGGCCAGATCATGGGCTTCTTCGGTGGTAAAATGCCCTGTAATACTGGCCCTGCCACCGCTAATCTTTTCCTGAATCACCGGAGCTGAATAAACTTTACCATCCAGAACAATGGCCAGTCTCTTCTTTACATTTTCGCCAGTTACCCGCTCAAAAATCCTGGCCCCACGGTTGTTAAAGCTTAAAGAGACATAAGCCCGGCCATAGGAATCAAAGGCTGTATTGGCATCTGTTATATATTCACCTGTGAGCACGACTTCCTTTCTGAGCACGATAGGCTGTTTTGACATAGTGCCATCGGGCATTTTCTTGTATATAAAAGCCAGTTCCCTACCAGGCGGCAGTATCCCTTTTAAAGCCTTCTGAATATCAGCCTCATCATCCACAAGTTTAAATTCAAGATGCGCTGTCTTGCCAATAATCTTGATGGCTCTTTGAGGATCATCCAATCCTGGCAATTGTACCTGAATGCGATTGCCTTCCTGCCTTCTAATATCAGGTTCGGCAACTCCAAACTGGTCGATACGATTGCGAATGGTTTTAATGGCCTGATCCAGAGTTAATCTGGTCAGATGCTCTTTATATTTTGGAGTCAAACTCAGCACATATTTAACCTTGCCCTGACCCAGTGATTCTCTGGACTCAATTTTAAGATGGCTAAATTTTTGCTCGAGCAAGTCCTCCAGTGGTTTTTGCTGCTCTTTTTTAAGGAGTAAAAACTGTAGCTTTCCCTCTTGAAGAACCCTGGGCCTTAAAACAAGAATATTTTCCTCTCTGGCTTCAGAACGAATATCCTGCCCCATCTGAGCCAGAGAATTCTCAATGGCTTTTTGCACATCCACCCCTAATGTCAGGTGAATACCTCCTTTAAGATCCAGACCCAGATTGATTTTATTGTCTGGTAAAATCTTTGTTAAGCCTGAACTTTCGATTCCAGGGACAGACGGTAACGCATAGATCATGCCCAGAATCAAGACAATAATGATAAGAATTACTCTCCAGCGCAAACTCCCCTGCATATCTGCTTCCTTATTATAAATAATTAATGTTTAGGATTCACGGTTTGCAGAACTCAAACAAAAAAGACCTGGAAACCAGAATTGTAACCAGGTCTTTTCCTATTAAAAAAGTCAAGCATTGGCTACTTTTTTTCTTTACCTTTTTGCTTTTCTTTCTGACCTGACTCAGCAAGACTGGCAATATAGCCTCGATTGACCTTGACCTGGACATTGTCTGCCAGTTTAACAGTCAATACTTCTCCTTCAATTCCAGTAATGCGGCCATAAAAGCCGCCATTGGTTAAAATATAATCGCCTTTTTTTAAATTAGCCAGCATCTTTTGATGCTCTTTGGCCTTTTTTTGCTGAGGCCTGATAAGCAAAAAATAAAAAATGGCAAACATGAGCAGCAATGGCACGAACGCTGCTAAAGGATTGCCCTGCCCTGCCTGTCCGCCTGCCTGTCCCATGGCATAGGCCATTTCAGTAAAAAACATAAATCCTCCTATTTTTGATTCGCCTGCAAAAAGTCAGAACTTGCAAATTATTACAGCCTGGCGAATCATTTTCGTCTTTAACCCACATACAACTTGCCGTAAGGTCTGTGAGATTTAGGCTTTATGCGCAGAAAATCAGTATCCAGAATTTTAGCTATGTCCTCATCAAATTCCTCACAGAACCTGCGCACATATTTCTCAATTAACTTTCTATCCTCATCATCCGCCTTTTCAACCAGGAGATTGTCAGCCAGTTGATATTCAGGAACATATTCGCGTACATAAATAGTTCCTCCATGCATGCCAGTAGCCAGGCTACGGCCAGCAATAGGAGCATCTTTATCCTGGCTAAAAAGGCCCAGAAGAATAATCACCCCGCCAGCCATATACTCGCCCAGAAAATCACCAGCTTTACCACCGATGACTATAACGGGCAGCTTATCTTTATAGGCCTTCATGTGTATGCCTACCCGATAGCCCACATCTCCATGAATATGAATCTGACCTCCACGCATGGCATATCCCATAACATCACCAGCCATGCCCGTGCAGCTGACAAAGCCATCATCCATGGTATTGCCAAGACCATCCTGGGCATTGCCCTCAATGCGCATATATGGGCCGCGCATAAAAGCGGCAGTATCCTGACCGGCCACTCCATGAATCAAAAATTTAATCTCTCCATCCAGGGCCGTGCCTATATATCTCTGCCCGCTGACATTTAAGAGCTCAAACTCTTTAACGCCCTCTTTTACTGCCTGCCTGATGCGCTCGTTCAGGTCACGATAATATATTCCCTTGGCATCAATGACTAGTTTTGACTTCATCTTTATCCCTCAACCTCCACGATAACAGGTTCACCAGCCTTTGGCGCCCATAATTTATCCGGTTCAGGACATACGCTTCTTATGGAGCAATCTTCACTGGCCATAAAGACTAGCTCATCTTTTTCAGCCACAATCAAAGGTCTGAGCTTTATCCTATCATTTAAGCCGGTTAAGCTTTTACCGTCAGAAAATAATATGGCAAAAGGCCCGTTAAGCAGGGCTGAGCCATAGACCATTCTCAAAGCTGTATAGGCCTCTTTTTCCTCCTCATCCATGCGCTCGATTTCGTCCCAGAACGGAGGGGCAAAAACCTTAGAGGCCATCTGCTTGCTCAGACCGTGCTTGCGGATCAAAAGATCCAGTAAATAAGCCACTACTTCCGTATCTGTCATCAAGGTACATTCATAATCATGCTGGCATAAATAACGGCTGTTTATGCCATAAGAAGAAATCTCTCCATTGTGCACTATAGACCATTCAAGCAAAGTAAAAGGATGAGCACCACCCCACCAACCAGGCGTATTGGTTGGAAAACGGTTATGTGCCGTCCAGATATAGCCTTTATATTCATCCAGACGGAAAAAATCGCCTATATCTTCGGGAAAACCAACCCCTTTGAATGCCCCCATATTTTTCCCGCTGGAAAAAATATAAGCTCCAGGGACCTGTTTGTTCACCAACATAACCACAGCAACAACGTAATCATCATCATTCAAATGTACCCACGCTGGCCTGTCCAGACGTGGATGGACAAAAATTCGCCACAAAACAGGAGGATTGATAACCCCGCTGGTTTTACGGGTGGGAATTGGCTCAGAAAGATGCATGACAAAATATTGTTTGATAATCTCCTGTGCCCTGTCCAGGGCCGTCTGATCATCACACATCAGATGCAGGGCATATTGATTGGCCAGTTCTGGATATATACCGTAAGCAGCAAAACCGCCTCCCAGGCCATTACCACGGTCATGCTGCACTGCTATGGCGTCAATTGCTATTTGACCTGACAATTTTTCCCGCTTTCTGTGAATAACGCCAAACAGCCCGCATCCTGAAATATCTTTTTCCCGTAAATAACTTTTTGTTGCAAAAATTTTTCTCTTATACTCTGTAATGGACAAACAACCATTATTCATGAACTATATCTCCTTTACTTAGCGTAGTCTGGCCTGCGGGTTCCACCTTTGCTGGAAAATATCTTCTGGCCACTCAAGGGGCGTGGGGCGATTATCCTGCAAATGCAACTTTACTTCCTGAGTCACAGGAACCTGGTTTCGTATGTATCCTGTAAACCGCCCGGCTTTGTCAACATCACCGACTAAAACATATCCCACCAATTTATCGCCTTTAAACACCAGCTTGCGGTAAATTTCCTTTTCCTCATCAACATAAGTCAGGACTTCATACCCCCCGTCTTCTGGCGGATTGGCAATACCTGCTGAAATGGTTGGCAATCCATAAAAACCAATGGAATTCATGGCCAGGCCACCCCCGTATTTTCTCTCCGCTCCAGCCATGTTCTGGCCAGCAATAAAACCCTGGGAATATGCGTTAGGCCAGATGGGGGTAACTCTGGGCTCCTGCCATAAAAAATCCAGGGCTTCTGCCACATCACCAGCAGCATAAACATCTGGAGCACTGGTCTTTAAATTTTCATCCACCACGATCCCACGGTTTACATTTATTCCTGCTTCCCTGGCCAGGGTTACGTTAGGCACAACACCAATAGCAATGACAACTCCATCAGCTTCCAGGATTCTGCCATCCTGGAGAAAAACGCCCTTTACCTGACCATTTGTGTCACGCTTGATTTCCCTGGCCGTAGTATCGCAATATATATTAAAACCCAGCTTTTTTAACCTGTTGGCTACAATATTGCCGGCTACATCATCAAAGGCAGCACTCAAAATCCTGGGAGCCAGTTCAACAATGCTCACTTCCACTCCCCGGTCAAAAAGGCTTTCAGCAGCTTTCAGGCCAATCAGTCCGCCACCAATAACCACTACTTTTTTTAGTTCCTTACAGACCTCATTCAGAGTTTGAGCATGTGCCAGCGTGGTAAAAAAATAAACACCCGGGCCATCTGAACCTGGAATAGGCGGACAAAAAGGCGTGCCTCCTGTAGCAAGCAACAGTTTATCAAAATCTACCTTTTCTTCATTTTCCAGATAAATAATTTTCTTCTCCGGATCAACGCGTTTAACTTTCTGGCCCAATTTCAATTCAACCTTATTGTCTTCGTAAAAAGAATCATCCCTTAAACTAATGCGCTCATTAGTAACTTTACCGGCCAGAAAATAAGAAATAAGAGGCCGGCCATAAGTCTTAAATTTTTCGTCTGACACCACGGTAATTGTACCTTCAGGATCTACTCGGCGGATCCCCTCAATGGCCCCTATTGAAGCCACACCATTACCAACTATAACATATTTCATACCTAACTCCCCAAACAAACTTGCCTAAGTATTAGAGTCGCCTGCAAAAAGTCAAAACTCGCAAATTACAGCTAGCGGGGACAGGCG
>CAJXJU010000068.1 GCA_913055195.1 uncultured Desulfohalobiaceae bacterium
GATTTCGAAATTCGGATTTCGAATTTCTCAACTTTCGGAACTCCGAAAGTTGAGTAACGGGAGAAAAAAAATGAACTATTTAGACATTTTTTTTATCATTGTCCTGGCTTTCTTTTTGATAAGGGGCATTTTTCGCGGGCTTATCCAGGAAGTTTCATCCATGGTGGGCCTCATCCTGGGATTTTTTCTGGCCAGTAAATATTACAGCCTTGCTTTACCCTATCTTGGTAAAATCATTTCCAATGATAACTGGACAAAAATTGCAAGTTATATGGCAATTTTTCTGGGAGTAATGGGCCTGGTGTTAATTCTGTCCATAGCCTTAAAAAAACTTCTTAACGTGGCCCTGCTTGGCTGGCTGGATAAAATAGCTGGCGGTGCTCTGGGCCTGATTAAGGCCTGTCTAATTTGCAGTATAACCCTTTTAGTTTTGACCTCATTTTTACCAGCCAGAACCCGGTTAATTCATGACTCAAAATTGGCCCCCTATGTCCACAATGTAAGTAAAATACTGGGAAATTTTCTACCTCAAGAACTCAAACAAAAATTTGAAGACCAGGCCAGTTCCATACAATCACTCTGGCAGGAAAACTGGATTGAAAAATTAAAAAAACAAAAGGACAAATTAAATGTCTCAAAATAACGCCCTGCAAGAAGTACTTGAAGTTATTGGCACCCTTCTGGGACCAGATGGCTGTCCCTGGGATAAAAAACAAACCCCGGACAGCCTGTGTGATTATCTTGTTGAAGAAACATTTGAATTGATTGCGGCCATTCGCCAGCAAGATACTGAAGAAATTCTTGAGGAAATGGGCGACGTCTTTTTTCTGCTCCTTTTTATTGCCCATTTATGTCAGGACAAATTTTCTCTGGAACAGGTCTTTAAATTTAATGCTGCCAAAATGATCAAACGCCATCCTCATGTTTTTGGAGACAAAAAATTTGAAAACATGGAGGAGCTGCTGGCTACCTGGGAAAAGATCAAAAAAGAAGAAAAACAGGAGCAGAAAAAAACAAAATCCATTTTTGATTCTATCCCCCCTGCTCTTCCTCCTTTGCTTAAAGCATACCGCATAAACTCCAAGGCCGCGCGCATTGGTTTTACCTGGCAAAACAACGCGGCCCAGGAAGCCAAATTAAAGGAAGAATGGCAGGAATGGCTCAAAGCAAAAGAATCTGGTGAACAAAACAAAATGGAAGAAGAATTTGGCGATTATCTCTTTTGCCTGACAGAATATGCCAGACGGCATGAAATAAAACCCAACACCGCCCTGGACAAGGCTAACAACAAATTTTTACAGCGCTTCAAAGCAATGGAAGAACTGGCAGCCCAAAAAAACATTGACCTCTCAAAGGCTTCGCCAGAGGAAATGGATAGGTTGTGGGAAGAGGTGAAAAATAAAAACAAATAAAATTAGCGCAAAAGTTCACAGATTCAGGTAATTTTTCATTAGCAAAAACACTTCGTCCAGGGTGAGATCGCTCGTATCAATCACAATGGCGTCCTTTGCTGGCCTTAAAGGAGCAATGGCCCTGTTTCTATCCTGCTCATCTCGTTGTTTTATTTGTTCCAGGATGGTCTTTAGTTCTGGAGAATCTTCTATTCCCTGAGCTTCAGGATCATCCTCATCCAGATCTAAAATCTGCAGATAGCGTCTTCTGGCCCTGACCTGCGCGCTGGCGTCCAGAAAAAACTTGTACCGGGCATGAGGAAAAACCACAGTGCCCATGTCCCGGCCTTCCGCGACCAGCGAGGTTTGCCGACCAATTTCCTGCTGGGCCTTTTTTAAAAAATCACGAACCACCCTTAATTTAGCCACGTTCGAGGCCCACAGCCCAATGGTTTCCGTGCGAATTTCCGGCCCCAGGGCTTTGCCGTTCAAACAAACACTGCTCTCTTCCCCCTGACCGGTCAGAGTGAAACTCATCCTTTTTAATTCACGGGCCAGTGTTTGCTCATCTTTTAACCAACCATCCTGGCCTAACTTCCAGGCTACCGCCCGAAACATGGCGCCGGTATCCAGATAGGCAATGTTCAAATGAGCAGCAAGCCTTCTGGCCAGTGTTGTTTTACCCACGCCTGCTGGCCCGTCAATGGTGATGATAAAACCACTCTCAACCATTTAAAATCTCTCTCAGCTCATCAATAAATGCTTTATTTTCTTCTTCCGTGCCAATACTTACCCGCAAATATTCTTTCAGACCATAACTTTTCAGAGGCCTGATGATAATGCCTTTTTTCAGTAACCCCTCAAAAACTTCAAAAGCATCTTTTGGAGGCGCAAACATCAAAAAATTGGCCCGCGAAGGAAAAACCTTACACCCAAGCTTCTTCAATTCAGAGCTTAAAAACTCACGGCCAGCACAAACTGTCTTTAAAGTCTGGTCATAAAAAAACCTGTCTTTTAAAGCGGCAATGCCCGCTTTTTCAGCCAGGATATTCACACTAAAAGGCAATTTTACGCGCTGCAAATAATCTGCATAAACATCAGGCAGCACCGCGAAGCCAAGCCTTAAACCGGCCAGGCCAAACATTTTAGAAAAGGTACGCAAGATGATCAAATTGGGGTGATCCTGCCAGTCAGAAAGCAGGGAATACTCATCCTGGGGCAGGGCAAAATCAATGTAAGCCTCGTCAATAACTACCAGCACACTTTGGGGCAGCCTGGCTAAAACCTCTTTTAATTCATCCTTTTGGGCGCAAAATCCTGAAGGATTATCAGGATTGGTAATAAAAACAACTTTTGTCTTCTCATCAATTGCCAGAACAAGATCATCCCAGGGAAAGGAAAAGTCATTGTTTAAGGGAACCTGCCGAAACTCCACTCCGGCAAACCGGGATTGCAATTCATAAATGCTAAAACAGGGCTTAAAGGCAACTATATTGTCCTCACCGGGCCTGGCCACTACACGGATGATAAGGTCAATAATTTCATCTGAGCCATTGCCACAAACTATGTTTCTGGCAGGGACATTCAAATATTCACCAATTGCAGCACGCAAATCAGGGTTTCCCGCCGCTGGATAACGAAAAGCCAGCGCTGCGTTCCGGGCAATAACCTCCTTCACTACTGGCGAAGTGCCCAGAGGATTTTCATTGCTGGCCATCTTTATGACTCTGGTTAGCCCATATTTTTTTTTGATTTCCTCAATGCTCAAACCCGGACTATAGGGTTTAAAACCTAAAACCTCTTTACGAATCAGTTCTCTGTCCATTTTTTCCTCTTTATGACTCCACTTTCGCGACCCCGAAAGTTGAGTCATTCAATTTCTTCTTCAAAAAAGCCCTTTTTCGCCTTATAAGAGTCGTCTGCAAAAAGTAAATTTTTCCGCGCGGGGACGGCGACTCTTTTCTAACCCCATATCTTTGGCCTGAACTTTCCATCATTTACCACCTCCACTACCCTGTCTCCTTTGAGCGTCAACACATACAATCCCTTCTTATACGCATATCTATCCGCTTCTCCAGCGAACTCCAACCCCGCTACTCCTCCATACAATTTCTTACCTCTAAATGTCGGAAAACATTCAAAAAACCTGCTCAACCTTTCTATATGTTCATCCACATCTTCTACCTTCAGGGTTGTTTTTACCTCTATTGGCACTACTATATCCTCTCCCCAGCACAACACATCTATCTCCATACCCCGGCCCCTGCCATTGGGCATCTGTTCGGTAACATTTTTCGCACTGTGATTAATTGAAAGACCTGCCCCTCGCAAAGCTAAAATCGCCCCACTGTTGACCAGCACCTCCATAAATCTTCCCCATCTGGTGATAAACGTATCCTCCAGCTTCTTCAATCCCTCCATCACCTCTTTTAACTTCTTATCTGTCTCCTGTATCTGTATATTTGTTTCCTTTACCAGTTTACCTGTTTCCTTAATCTCTCTATCTGTTTCCTTAAACCTCCTATCTGTTTCCTTAAACCTCCTATCTGTTTCCTTAAACCTCATTGAAGTTTCCTTAAACCTTCTATCTGTTTCCTGAAACTTTCTATCTGTTTCCTTAAACCTCCTATCTGTTTCCTTAAACTTTCTTGATGTTTCCTGAAACATCCGCCATACTTTTTCAAATCCTGCTTCTATTATATTTTGTTCCATCTTTTCCCTCCTCTACAGAATTGTCTGCAAAAAGTCGCAACTCACAATTTACAGCTAGCAGGGGGTGCACCCGCTAGCAGGGACATGCGAAAGGGGACGGGGACAGGCGAACAGCGATAGCGAGCGTTAAGGAAGTTTTTGCAGGCGACTCATCAATCCAGAATTTTAGGTCGAATAAAAATTAACAGTTCCTGGCTGGCCTCACTATTATATTTATTTTTAAATAACCAGCCCAAAATTGGAATGTCAGCCAGTCCTGGCACTCTTGTCCGGGCTGAACTACTGGCAATTTTCTTAACCCCGCCAATAACAATTGTTTCACCGTCATTAACAATCAACTTTGTTTTAACGCTCTTGGTCTCAATATCACTGCCGCCTCCGGCAACAGGACTGTCATCACTAATATCAATGTCTAAAATCAATTTACGGTCTGGCGTTACCTGGGGCAAAACAGATAATTTTAATGTGGCCTCCTGATATTGGACAGTTGTGCCTCCGCTTTGAGACTCAGCAGTGGTGGCGATTTTGGTTCCCTGAATAATTTCAGCCCGCTGGTTATTCAAAGTGATCACGCGCGGAGCTGATATGGTTTTGGAAATGTTCCTGGTCTCACCTACTTTCAATTCAGCGTCCAGGGTAAACAAATCTTTCCCCACAACCTTGGCGATCTGCCCTCCCACACTGAAATCAAGGGGACCCAGAGCAGGAAAATTAAGCCCGCTGATATTATACTGTTTAAATAGCCTGTCCTGATGAAAATATTCTCCAGTATTGGCAATCCCCCATTTTAAACCCAGGCTTCGCTTGAAATCATCCGTGGCATAAACAATCCTGGCCTCAATAAGCACCTGCCGCTCTGGCCGATCAAGCTTTTCTATTACTGAACGAATTTGTTCTAAATTGGACCCGGTATCCTGGACAATTAGTTGATTGGTGCGCTCATCAAAAGTAATTTTGCCTCGTGAAGATAAAAACTCTTTGACCTTTGGTTCAAGCTGGGCAGCAGTGGCATAATTTATCTGAATATATTCCCTCTTTAATGGCTCCAGACTTTTCATGCTCTCCCTGGCCTTGAGAGCTGCTTCCCTGGCTTTACGCAATTGTTCTCTCTCTGCCTCCAATTTAGCCGCAGTAGCAATACGCATGATATTGCCCTTTAAGACCATTCCCAGATTTTTCTGTAACAACACCAGGTCCAGGGCCTGATCCCAGGGAATATCATAAAGCCGCAAAGATATTCTGCCCTTTACATCCTCGTCTATAATCAAATTGTAGTTGGTCATGGCAGCAATCAGCCTTAAAACATGCTCAATATCCGCGTCCTGCAAATCAATGGAAATCTTTTTGCCAGTATATTTTTTCTTCATTCCAGGCAGCAATGTATTTAGTTCTGGAAGCTCAGAATCCTGCTCATCTTGTATCCGGCTGACTTTAACCTGATCTTTATCTTTGCTTATAATGCGCCTGCCTTGTTCGCTTGTAAAAAAACATATAGATAATCTTGTTTCATCACTATCTATTTTTACAGGAACTTTCTTGTCTATAGCAAAACTAAGCTTAACCCCTCTATTGATATTTTGCACAAATACTGATCTAACTTCTGTATTAAACTTATTTAGACGAAAAAGTTTAACATACTCAAGATCAACCTGACATTCAGGAATAAAAAAAATTATTCTCTGAGGGCTGCTTTTCTCAGATATTATTTCAAATGGCCCTTTACCTTTGAGATAAACGAACAAATTACCTTGCTTGTTGCGCAAAAATTCAATCTCGTTAATTCTGGCTATATTTATATTGGTAGAGTCCAGGGCTAATACACCATTTGAAGCATAACTAATCTGAATCAAAAAAATACAAAATACTGAGCAAAGCAGTCTTGTTACAGACAATTTACTGCTCATTGCTTTCATCTTTATTGGCGTGCAACTTCAATACTATATTCCTTTTTTCTAGTTTGCCAGAAATATTTATCCCTTCTTCTTGAATCAAGACCTGATCTGACAATATTTTTATAACCCGCCCTCCGCTGCGACCTACCAGAACACCTTTTTTTAAAATAAAACCTTTGCCATCTGGAAGCTCAACCATAGCCAGAGCATTTTCTGGCTGATCAGCGTACCAGATAATGCCTACAAGTTTGAGCTGTGTAGCTTCAATCTTTTCCAGAGGCGTTAATGCCCGCTTTTTCTTTTCAGATTGAACAAGCGGCTCTCTTTGCTCCCCTGCCTGAATAAACGGAACAAATGGATCTGGTTTGCCCTCAGGAGAATATTTGTATTTTGGCGCTCTGATCCACTCTGGAATTTTTTCCAGTTTTTGAAGTATGTTGTTTTCTGTTGCGTTTTTTGCACTATCTTCTGACAAAGCAACTGAACAAAAAAAAGTAAACAAACAAATAGCAGAAAACAATGAACAGAAAATTGTCAGAGCTCTAAGTTTGCGCATAATGTTTTTAGACTCAACTTTCTAGGTTGAAAAAATATTCAATATTTTCAGTAGATTATAAATTAGGATTGAAAAAATATCCATTTTCAGGAAACGAACTCAACTTTCTGAGTTGAAAAAATGTTTAATATTTTCAATCAGTTACAGAGTC
>CAJXJU010000069.1 GCA_913055195.1 uncultured Desulfohalobiaceae bacterium
CCTCATACCAGGGACAGATAACAAATGTAATGTTTCAGTAATTGCCCTCCAATCCTCTTCTGAAATAAGAACGGCATTTGCCCTCTTTCCGGTAATTACAATGGGCTGGTGAGTATTTGCAGCCTCATCTATCAGATTATAAAGTTTTGAACGGGCTTCAGTTACATTGAGAATAGTCATGATTGTCACCTCCAAAAAAACGTACGCTATTACGTACGATTTTGCAACCCTTTAAAAAAATATCGAAAAAATAACGAATCTACAAAAAATCTTCCCAAAAAATGAGGTGATGGGGATTGGAGAAGAGCTTCTTATCCCCATCATCCCATAATAACACCTACACTCTGGCTTTAAAGTTCTTTACACACTAAATCACCCATCTCAGAACAACTCACAAGTTGTTTCCCTGGCTCCAGCAAATCCCCTGTCCTATACCCCTTTGCCAGTACATTTTGCACTGCCTGCTCTATGGCTCTGGCCTCTTCTTTGAGGTCAAAAGAATAATCAAGCATCATGGCCACTGAAAGAATAGTGGCTAAAGGATTAGCCTTGTTTTGCCCGGCAATATCTGGAGCTGAACCATGTATAGGCTCATAAAGGGCAGGACTTTTCTCACCCATAGAAGCTGAAGGCAACATACCAAGAGATCCAGTAATTACTGCTGCTTCATCCGAAAGAATATCACCAAACAAATTTGAGGTCACTATTACATCAAATTGGGCTGGATCACGCACCAATTGCATGGCAGCATTATCCACATACAAATGATTAAGCGTAACATCTGGATATTCTTTGCTGACTTCTTTGACTACTTCTCTCCATAACTGAGACACATCCAGAACATTGGCTTTGTCCACAGAAGTAACAAGATTTCTTCTTTTACGCGCCAGTTCAAAGGCCAGACGTGCAATTCTTTTGATTTCATCTTCCGCATAAATCATGGTATTAAAGGCCACCCGTTTTCCAGCGCGCACTTCCTCGCCTTTGGGCTGTCCAAAATAGATTCCGCCAGTAAGTTCCCTTACCACCAAAAGATCTATTCCCTTATCTACTATATCTGTACGCAAAAGTGATGCGTTTTTAAGCTCGGAAAAGAGCTTTGCAGGCCGCAGATTTGCAAACAACCCCAATTCTTTTCTAATTCCCAAAAGTCCTCTCTCCGGACGCCTGTCTTTGTCTATATTGTCCCATTTTGGGCCGCCAACAGCTCCTAAAAGCACTGCATCACTTTGCTTACAAGTTTCTACTGTCTCTTCAGGCAAAGGAAAACCAGTTTTGTCTATGGCTTCTCCCCCAATTAATGCCTGTTTTAAGACAAACTCATGACCATACTTCTGACCAACAGCTTTTAAAACTTTAACCGCCTGCTCAACTATTTCCGGCCCAATACCATCTCCCGGGAGCAAACAAATGGTATATTTCACTTTAATTTCCTCCTCTAGTTTTACGCCTTTTACCTTTAATCTTTCGCCTTCCTTTAGCCCTTAGCCAATCTTTATCCCTTCAATCTATCCCGCACATAATTAATAAGACCACCTTTTTGTAAAATCTCCTGCATAAATGCTGGAATAGGTGCAGTCTTTATGGTTGCACCTGTGGTGTTATTTTTAATCTCTCCTTTTACCGCATCAATTTGCAGTTCATCTCCGTCCTTTATTTCCTCCACCTTATCTCCAATTTCCAGTAAAACCAGCCCCATGTTAAACCCATTGCGATAAAAAATACGGGCAAAACTATGGGCAATGACCACATTAATTCCAGCGCCTAAAATAGCTATGGGCGCGTGTTCTCTGGATGACCCACAACCAAAATTCTTGCCCGCAACAATAACATCACCGGGTTGTACTCGCTTGATCCAGCCTGCTTCAAGCCCTTCAAAACAATTTTTACCCAATTCTTCAGGATCAGTAGTGACCAGAAACCTGGCCGGTATAATGGCGTCTGTATCAATATGATCGCCTACTTTATGGACTTTGCCTGTATATTGCACTTTTTTCCTCCTTTTTTGGTGTATTGGTATATTGGTATATTGGTATATTGGTTATTGGTGTATTGGTTATTGGTGATCACCTAACCATCCACCATTCACTATCCACCATCCACTGTTCACTGATCACTGTTCACTGATCACTGTTCACTTCCTTCGGATGGGTAATTCTGCCAGTTATGGCTGTTGCAGCAGCAACCATTGGGCTGCCCAGGTAAACTTCGCTTTCCAGGCTTCCCATGCGACCTTTAAAATTACGGTTGGTAGTTGCCAGACACTTTTCTCCGGCAGCTAAGATCCCCATGTGCCCGCCCAGACATGGACCGCAAGTTGGAGGGCCGATTATGGCGTCTGCCTCAGCAAAAATTTCCAGCAAACCTTCTTTCAATGCCTGTTTGTAAATGGCAGGAGTTGCAGGCAAAACAATAAAACGCACGTTTTTAGCCACTTTATGACCCTTAATAATTCTGGCTGCATCCCTTAAATCTGAAATCCGGCCATTAGTACATGAGCCAAGCACCACCTGATCAACAACTACATCTTTGAGTTCCTCAACTGGTCGTACATTCTCTGGCAGATGTGGGCATGCAACCTGGGGAGACATTCCTGTCACATCAATATCAACCCTGCGCACATATTCAGCACCGGCGTCAGGATAAATTTCTTCATCCCCTGTCCTTCCGGCTGCTTTTGCATAAGCAAGAGCTTTTGCATCAGCAGGAAATAAACCCACTTTTCCCCCGGCTTCAATGGCCATATTAGCCATAGTCATCCGGCCCTCAATCTCCATATCTTCCACTACGTTGCCTGTAAATTCCAGGGCCTTATACAGAGCGCCATCAACTCCAATTTGACCAATAAGATAAAGAATAAGGTCCTTGGCACCGACATATTCATCTAATTCACCAGAGATATTCACTAAAATACTTTCTGGCACTTTAAACCAGGTCTCTCCCAGGGCCATGGCAGCAGCAATATCCGTACTGCCCAGACCAGTGGCAAACGCGCCAAGTCCGCCATAAGTGCAGGTATGGCTATCAGCACCCACCACTATATCACCAGGGCCAACCAGCCCCAGTTCAGGCAAAAGCGCGTGCTCTACCCCGACATTGCCACCCTCAAAATAATGGGTAATATTCATCTTTACGGCAAATTCGCGCACTTTTTTGACCTGCTCAGCAGATTCAATATCCTTATTAGGGGTAAAGTGATCACAAACCAGGGCTATTTTATCCTTATCAAAAACTTTCTCAGCACCCATCCTGGCTAAAGATTCAATGGCTAAAGGTGCGGTAATGTCGTTGGCCAATACCAGCGAAACTTTGCACTGGACAATCTGCCCTGGTTCTTTAATTTCTTCCTGAGTAGCTCTTTGCAATAATTTTTGGGCTAAAGTTTGCTCCATTTATTTTTCCTCCCTCTTTAGTGTGTTAGTGTTGGTGTTAGTGTTTTTCCCTTTCCTTTTTAGCCAACCTGTTTAAGGCATTGATATAGGCCCTGGCGCTGGCTACTATGATATCAGCATCAGCCGCTCTTCCAACAGCAGTAATGCCCTTTTCTTCCAGTCTCACTGTAACCTCACCCTGGGCATCTGTTCCACCGGTAATGGCATTAACAGAATAACGCAATAGTTTTGGAGTACGTCCTGTTAATCTGCAAATGGTATTAAATACTGCATCAATGGGACCTACCCCAAAAGCTGCTTCCTGTTTTTCCTCACCATCAACCTTCATCTTCAAAGCAGCGCTGGGCGAAGCCTTGTCATCAGAGATGGCAGTGCAATACAAATAAACCAATTCATATTTATCAGGGATGCGAAAAATTTCTTCCAGCACGACTGCTTCCACATCTTCATCATAGACCTGCTTCTTTTTATCGGCCAGACGCTTGACCGCTGCAAAGACCTGATTAATCTGTTCTTCCTCCAGATTATATCCCAATTCTTCCAGCTTTTGTTTGAGTGCATGTCTGCCTGAATGCTTACCAATAACCAGATCACTGGAAGTTTTGCCAATGCTTGCCGGGGTCATTATTTCATAGGTCTGGCGATGCTTTAACACGCCATCCTGGTGAATACCTGATTCGTGGGCAAAGGCATTGGCCCCGACAATAGGTTTGTACGGAGGTATGGGCTGCCCAATAATCATGGACAAAAGACGGCAGGATGGAAAAATATGCTCAGTAATAATATTGGTATGTAAATTATAATAATCCTTGCGCACGCAAAGAGCCATAATTACTTCTTCTAAAGCAGCATTACCAGCCCGCTCACCAATACCGCTTAAAGTGACCTCAGCCTGCCTTGCCCCAGCCTCAATGGCTGCCAGGGTATTGGCTACAGCCAGGCCCAGATCATTATGGCAGTGAACACTGAAAATGGCCTTATCACTATCTGGCACATTTTCCAGAAGATATTTGATAAGACGCGCAAACTCCTGAGGCTGGGCATAGCCTACAGTATCCGGAATATTGATCACCTTGGCTCCGGCCTTTATAGCCACATCCACTACCTGAACCAAAAAATCCCAATCTGATCTGGAAGCATCTTCTGCTGAAAATTCCACTGTAGAACAAAGAGAAGAAGCAAACGAAACAGCTTCTTTAGTCATCTCCAGAACCTGTTCCCGGGA
Source organism: uncultured Desulfohalobiaceae bacterium (assembly GCA_913055195.1). Lineage (GTDB taxonomy): Bacteria > Desulfobacterota > Desulfovibrionia > Desulfovibrionales > Desulfonatronovibrionaceae > Desulfovulcanus. The sequence continues at coordinate 4,618 of CAJXJU010000069.1, forward strand.
CTTGCGCAATTTGTACTCCATATGGATGTCAGATGTAGCAATAAAGGTATGAATGCGTGGATTCTCAGCCACTTTTACTGCTTCCCACGCGGTTTGAATATCGCTTTTGACTGCCCGGGCAAGTCCTGCCACCTGACAATTTTTTACAGCCCGGGCAATATTTTGCACGGCCTCAAAATCACCCTGACTGGCCGCAGGAAATCCAGCCTCAATAATATCCACGCCCAATTTTTCCAGTTGCCTGGCAAGACGCACTTTTTCCCGCAAATTCATGGTCGCGCCCGGAGACTGTTCTCCATCACGCAATGTCGTATCAAAAATAAATATCCGATCTGACATTTTGACCTCCTTGTTTTTTATATTTTTATGTAGGAGTAACCCTCTGTGGTTGCCCGGTAGGGGCAAATAATTTTTTGCCCCTACTGATGGTTGCGACAATTACATAAAACTAAAAACCAACTAAATTATGGCTTGGAATGAAGGACTTATAAACGTCCAATATGTGGGTGGTTAATAATTTACGAGAGCTCCTTATGGGGCTCCCGTAGCCTGGAAGAATTACGTAGGGGTAAAATCAGGAAGGTGTAAATAAGACCGGATAACAGATAGCCTATGAAAAATAAAAAACCGAGTAATTTAGGCTCAGATGCCACCAGAACAAAGAGCATGATAATGCTCACCGTGGCTGTAAAAGGATGGGCCTTGACTACCTCAACCTCTTTAAGGGAAGCAAATTTAATGCGACTAACCATTATCAAAGCCAGGATAAAGGTCAATATAATAGTAAATTTAGGCAAAATTGACTCAAGCCAGCTTTCCGGAATATATTCGGAAAATAAAACCAGGGTTGCTAAAGTACAGGCAGAAGCTGGAATAGGCAAGCCAATAAAAAACTTTTTAGGCAGTACCTTGCTTTGAACATTAAACCTGGCCAGCCTTAAGGCTCCGCAGGCCACCAGGAGGAAACTGACTACCAGACCAACCCGCCCAAATTTATGTGTTTGCCACAAATAAACCATTACTGCCGGACAAATACCAAAAGATGACAAATCAGCCAGCGAATCAAACTGAACACCGAAATCAGAACTGGAGTTGGTCAGCCTTGCCACCATGCCGTCCATGCCATCAAAAAGACAGCTCACCAAAATAGCAATAGCACAAAGCTCAAAGCTCCCCTCAATGGCCCAGAGCATGCCCACAAAGCCAGAAAATAAACTGGCTGTGGTCAGCAAGTTAGGCAGAATATAAAATCCTTTATGTCTGGGGCGAATGTTATGATCCATATTAAATCAATCAACCAGCTAAGTTAATTTTTGGCCTTTAGACTTGCAACTATACTCTGGCCGGCAAATACTTTATCATTTACCTTGACCATAGGTTCATATCCGTCAGGAAGATAAAGGTCAACCCTGGAGCCGAACTTTATCATCCCCAGTCTTTCACCTCTCTTTAACGAATCTCCCTGTTCTGTCCAGCAGACAATTCGCCTGGCAATCAGGCCGGCAATCTGAACAACTGTCCAGAACCTGCCATCTTTATCTTTAATGGATATGGCATTTCGCTCATTATCTCTGGAAGCTTTATCCAGGGAAGCGTTAAAAAACTTTCCTGGAAAGTATTTAATCCCTACTACCTGGCCAGCAACAGGCGACCTATTTACATGCACATTAAATACATTCATAAAGATGCAAATAGCTGTCCTTTCCTGACCAGAAAATGGATCCATCATTTTCTCTATTTTCACCACCTTGCCATCAGCCGGAGCAACTGCCAGACCTGGCTCCTGGGGAACTACCCGCTCTGGATCACGAAAAAAATTCAAAACAAACAATGTGGCAATAAGTCCTACAACTGCCACCACCTTCCAGCCCAACAGGGCAAAAACAATGGTTGCCAGAGCAACTATAAAAATAATTGGTAAACCTTCAAGACAAAGTCCAATACCGGATTTTAACAATTTTTCCTCCTACAAATTTAAATTACCTGACTCAACTTTCGGAGTTCCGAAAGTTGAGAAATTCGAAATCCGAATATCGAAA
>CAJXJU010000070.1 GCA_913055195.1 uncultured Desulfohalobiaceae bacterium
CTGTTCGCCTGTCCCCGCACGGAAAAATTTACTTTTTGCAGGCGACTCAGAAATAAGAAGTTAAGAAGAGGTTGTCAAAATTATGGCAGCAAAAACTCCAGTTCTAAACATAGATTATTCCAGATTCTCCAAACAGGGAGACCTTCTTTTAGCCGGTGGCGTGGTAGTTATCCTCTTTGTCATGCTTATCCCCATGCCCACCATTGTCCTTGATGTGATGCTGGCTTTTAACATATCTGTTTCTCTTGTTGTTTTAATAACAGTCATGTTTATGAAATCCCCTCTGGAATTCTCCATTTTTCCATCTTTACTTTTAGTGACAACATTAATGCGTTTAGCTTTAAACGTGGCTTCCACAAGACTCATTTTATTGCACGGAAATGAAGGCACAGCAGCAGCAGGTAATGTTATTCAGGCCTTTGGACAATTTGTGGTGGGAGGAAACTATGTCATAGGTATAGTTATTTTTCTCATCCTATTTGCCCTGAACAAAATGGTTATCACCTCCGGCACTACAAGAATCGCTGAAGTTGCTGCCCGATTTACCCTGGATGCGATGCCGGGCAAACAAATGGCCATTGAGGCAGATCTTAATGCAGGCCTTATTGATGAACAGGAAGCCAAAAGACAGCGCGAGCTTATCCGTAAAGAAGCTGATTTTTACGGAGCAATGGACGGTGCAGGCAAATTCGTCTCTGGTGATGTCAAGGCCGGTATGCTCATTACCTGCATCAATATTATTGGCGGATTTTTCATAGGTGTCATTCAACAACACATGGACTGGATGGAGGCGGCCCAGACATATACCCTTTTAACCATTGGTGACGGTCTGGTTTCCACTATCCCATCCATTATAATCTCAACCTCAGCAGGTATTATTGTCAGCCGGGCAGCAGCAGAAGCCCAGATGGGAGAAGAATTCTTAGGCCAGCTCACCCTGCATCCACGGGCTTTGCGTCTTGTCTCTGGCGTATTGCTGCTTTTTGCCATTGTGCCTGGCATGCCCACTGTGGCCTTTCTCATTCTTTCCGGTATTATCTTTGCCCTATCCCTGCTGGCTGCCAAAAACAGGGAAGCAATGGAACAGGTAGAAGAAAGCCAGAAAAAAGAGCAGGAACCTTCTGTTGACACGCCAGAAGATGCATTAAACCTGCTTCCACTGGACATTCTGGCCCTGGAAGTAGGCTATGGGCTTATCCCTCTGGTGGATGAAGACCAGAATGGGAATCTTCTGGCCAGAATTAAGTCCATCAGGCGTCAATTTGCCCTGGACATGGGTGTCATTATTCCGTCGCTCCATCTGAGGGACAACCTGGAATTAAAGCCTGGCGAATATGTTGTGCTTATTAAAGGAAATGAAGTGGCCAGGGCTGAAATCATGATTGACCACTACCTGGCTATGGATCCTGGAGATGCCAAACATCGAATCAAAGGTATTGAGACATTGGAGCCTGCCTTTAATTTACCAGCGCTCTGGATACCAAAAGAAAGAAAAGAAGAGGCTGTTATGGCCGGATACACTGTGGTTGATCCGTCAACGGTCATAGCTACCCACTTAACAGAAGTTTTCAAGCGCAATCTGCATGAATTTTTGGGCCGTCAGGAAACCCAAGATCTCCTTGATAGTCTGGCCAAAAGAGCACCCAAGGCTGTTGAAGATCTTATTCCCAATATCTTAAACCTTGGCACGGTACAAAAAGTGCTCCAGAATCTTGTTCGTGAAGGAGTTTCTATCCGGGATTTACTGACCATTGTCGAAACTTTGGCTGATTATGGTCAACAAACCAAAGACCCTGATCAACTTACTGAGTTTGTCCGCCAGCGGCTGGGACGGACCATTGTCAAACCATATCTTACGGAAAACGGAATCTTACCTATCATAACCTTAACAGGAGAAATAGAGCAGGCTTTTCATGAAAGCCTGCGCCAAACAGAGCAAGGCACATATCTTGCGATGGAACCACAAAAAGCACACTCCATTATCCAGGCCATTAATCAAACCCTGGAGAAACTGGTAGTCCAGGATGGACAGCCAGTGCTTTTGACAGCGCCAATGCTCAGGCCGCATCTGGCACAATTATTGATGCGTTTTATACCGGCACTACCGGTGATTTCCCAGGCAGAAATTCCACCGGACATCCGTCTGGAATCTGTAGCAATGGTGAGCTTAAACAATGCAAATTAAAACATTTCGCGGCAAAACACTCTCCGAGGTGATGGCCCGCATCAAAAAAGAAATAGGGCCGGATGCCGTTATCTTAAACAGTGATGACGTCACTGACAAAGGGGAAAAATATTTTGAGGTCACTGTTGCCAGGGAAAACGATATTGAGCAACAAAAAAGAGAGCCAAATTATTACGCTTATAATTTCGAGCAAGAATTTCGTCTGGAATGGGAAAAATTCCAGAAAAATATATACGCCTTAATCAAGCCTCACTTAAATAAAAACAATATAACCCCCAGACAAAAACAGGTACTGGATTATCTGGAAAAACAGGGGGTGAGCACTGAGCTCATTCTGGAAATTTATGCCAGGATAAGTCAATCACCAGATACACCTATTCTGAAAATCCTGAGCCAGGCAATAAAGATACAATCATGGATGGAAAAATTTACCCCCCAGAAAATACACGCTTTTACTGGACCAAGTGGTAGCGGTCAGACAAGCACATTGCTCAGACTGGCCCTGGAACTAAAAAAATCATCTGCAAAAATTTTAATACTCAACGCCAATATTAACCACGCCGGGGGCAAATTGTATCTGAAACATTTCAGCGAGCTTTCCGGCCTTGCCTATCATGAAACAGACAGGCTTTCCAGAAGCATATTAAATCATTTCAAAGAATTCGATTATATTCTGATTGATCTGCCTCCACTTGCGCAGGGAAAAAATCTCATAACAAGCATGGATGAACTTCAGGCAAGCTCTGAAATAGCGATCCATCTGGTTCTGGCACCAGCCTATTCTTCTGAGCAATTAAACTTTTTTAGCGTCCAATATTCTCATCCCCAGATGGCAAGTCTTATCTGGACAAAACTTGATGAAACATGCGTTTTCGGTCGCATCATGAATATAGCGTGGAAAACCAGGCTGCCTATTAGCTATCTGAGCTATGGCCCTGGTCTGAAAAAAAGCTCAGTACCAGCTACACAGGACAACGTATGGCGGCTGATTTTTAAAAAAGAGCTGCCCAACGGCTGTAAAATCATAACTTGCTAACAACTAAATAAAACAATAAGATAGGTGTACTATGCAAAACAAATTACCATTAGTCATATCTGTGACCTCTGGAAAAGGAGGGGTTGGAAAAACCAACATCTCAGTAAATCTCTCATATTGTCTGCAAAAGCTGGGTAATAGAGTTCTTATCCTGGATGCGGATCTGGGTCTGGCTAACGTGGATGTGCTTCTAGGACTAACTCCAGAGCACAATATCTTCCATCTCCTTAATGAGGGGCTTCCCCTGTCTAAAATTTTAGTTCAAACAAAATATGGATTTCTTATCCTGCCCGCTACATCTGGAGTCACAGAAATGCTCTCTCTTTCCTCGGGCCAAAAACTTGAACTTCTGGAGGCAATGGATTATCTGGAAGACAAAATTGATTTTCTTATCGTTGACACAGGTGCAGGACTGGGCGATAATGTTATTTATTTCAATCTTGCAGTCCAGGAACGGCTTCTCGTCCTGACCCCTGAGCCTACTTCTCTCACTGATGCTTATGCCTTGATAAAAGTCCTTAAAAACAAGCATAATATCAACAAATTCAGAATCATTATAAACATGGCCAGGACAGAAACAGAAGCTAAAAATGTATTTAAAAAACTCTATGCAGCCTGCGATCACTTCCTGAGCAGTGTTTCTCTTGATTTAGTTGGAATTATTCCTCATGATGTGGCGGTTAAAAAAAGCGTCACCCGGCAGGTGCCTTTCTGTCATAGTGAGCCGCACTCTTCTGCTAGCAAGGCCATGCAAGAAATTGCTCGTAAAATAAATAACTGGCAGGCACTAAATCAGCTTGATGGCAATATCAAATTCTTCTGGAAAAAACTCCTCTTCCAGGAATAATCCCTGGATTATTCTGGAACAAGAAGGAATAAACTTCGCTGAATTAGCCCCCAGGCAACAGGAGGCTATCATTCGATCTTTTGCCCCTAAAATTAAAATTCTTGCCTTGCGTTTAAAAACTAAACTCCCCAAACACATTGAGCTTGACGAACTTATCAGCGCTGGAAGTATGGGGCTTGTTGAAGCCTTGAGTAATTTTGACCCCAATCAGGGAATTAAATTTGAAACCTATGCCGATAATCGCATTCGCGGGGCCATGCTTGATGAATTACGCAAAATGGACTGGTTTTCCAGGGGGTTAAGACAAAAAATAAAAAAAATCGAACAAACTATTCACCAGATAGAACAAAATACAGGTTACCTGCCTGATATACTTGAACTCAAAAAAATTACAGGTTATTCTCTGGAAGAGATTGATGAAGTATTGACAGCACTTCAAAATCAGATTTGTTTAAGCCTGGATGCAATTCAGGAAAACTTTGTCTTGCCTGATGATAGCGAACACTTTAAAGAACCCCATACAAATGCGCTTCTTCAGGATCTGATAGACAAAGTCGCCAGACTGATTAATGATTTGACCGAGCGGGAAAAATTGGTCATATCTCTTTACTATGTTGAAGAATTAACTATGAAAGAAATTGCTCAGGTTCTGGAAATAACCGAAGGCCGGGTTTCCCAGATTCATTCACAGGCTCTGAAAAAACTAAAAACTAAATTTAAACAAAAATATGAAAAAGGAGGTAATTATGGCAATAAACAAAAATATGCGCATCCTGGTAGTTGACGACTTTTCAACAATGCGCAGGATTATAAAAAATATTCTACGTCAACTTGGATTTTCAAATATAGTAGAAGCTGACGATGGCACCACAGCATGGGAGGTTCTAAATAAAGACAAAATAGACTTTATAGTAAGTGACTGGAACATGCCCAAGATGACCGGCATTGAACTTCTGCGCAAAGTAAGAGCGAGTGAAGAGTTTGCTGACCTTCCATTTTTAATGGTTACAGCAGAAGCTCAACAGGAGAATATCATTGAAGCGGTTCAGGCCAAGGTGTCTAATTATATAGTCAAACCATTTACGGCAGATACCTTGCAGAAAAAAATCGAAAAAATTTTTGAAAAATAAATTGTATATGCCCACGACTGTGGGTCTATACAATAAGAGTCGCCTGCAAAAAGTCGAAACTCGCAAATTAAAACTAGCAGGGACAGGCGAACGGCTAATGATTTCAAATAGTTACAACCGTCACAACACTCGCTATCGCTGTTCGCCTGTCGTCCCCGCACGGAAAAATTTACTTTTTGCAGGCGGCTACAATAAATTATGGCACTCAACTTTCGGAACTCCGAAAGTTGAGTTTTATAATTTGCTAAAAAAATTGAACATTTTTTTAACTCAGAAAGTTGAGTTATGGCATTAAAAAATGCTTTTTGTACCACCTGATCCAGAAACGTCCAGCCAGAATACCACTGAACCAGAGGAAGAGCTCGATCTCGATTCTTTAGAACTGGAGGAAAATGATGCTTCTGAAGAGGAGAATAATGCTCCTGAAAAGGTTGAACTGGATTTAGACGACGCTCCTTTTTTAGAAGAAGAGGAAGAAGTTGAAGAAACTCAAGAGGACGAACCTTCACCATCTGTTGAACTAGATACCCAACCAGAAGAAGTAGAACAAACTAAAGCCATTCCTTTCTGGAAAAAAAAATGGTTTATTATTCTTTTTGTCCTGGTTGTTATTGCGCTAGCAGCAGCAATATATTTTTTTGTTTTCAGATCATCGACAGCACCGTCAGAACCTGCACAACCCGAGGTAGTGAAAAAAAAGCAGCCTTCTCCACCCAAGCCGCCTCCACCGCCTCCTCCAGAAGAGATAATTATTCCTTTTGAGCCATTCTGGGTGGAGATAAAATTTAAGAACAAAACCAAATTTCTGTACTGCAAATTTCAGTTCTCTACTACAAATGACAAGTTAACCTGGGAAATCAAGAGGAAACAAATTATCTTACGGGACGCAATTTATTATTATTTAAAAAATAAAGATTTCATGTTTTTAAACAGCAAAAAAAACGGAGAACGTTTAAAAAAAGACATATTGACCGTAGTCAATCAGTATTTAAATAATGGCCAATTAGAAAATATCTTAATAGAGGAATATGTGATTAAATAATGGTAAACCCTATTGACCTGCCGGTCATTTTCGCCCAAACACCGCAAGTTCAGAAGTTGCAAAATGCAGGCCAGGCTTTTCCTGAAGCTCAGCAATCTTTTATAGGCGATATGGTGATTCAAAAACAAGAAAGGGAAAAAGAAAAAGTTCCGCAAACAGAAAAATCAGACACAGGGATCCAGATCAAAAAGGACAAACAAAATAAAAATAAGCAACAACAGAATAAGCTCAGAGATCGTAAACAGAAAAAAGAGAAAAAAGATATTGAAGCCATATCATCTGGCTCCGGTCACCTGATTAATATTGAAATATAAGAGTCTCCTGCAAAAAGTCGAAACTCGCAATTTACAGCCAGCGGGGACAGGCGAACGTACGTTGTTCAGATGTCAAGT
>CAJXJU010000071.1 GCA_913055195.1 uncultured Desulfohalobiaceae bacterium
CGTTTCCTGAAAATGGAATATTTTCTCAATCCTATTTTATAATTTACTGAAAAAAATTGAACATTTTTTGCAACTCAGAAAGTTGAGTATTTAAAAATTCAACAGGGTGAAGAAGCTTGGAGAATTCGTACTTGCAGAGGCTATAATTACGCTTATCCAGTAAATCTTACGATGCAGCTACTATGCTCTCCAATCTTCTAAACTTCCCATCTTTTTATCTTTCTGATTTAGGTGCCCTAACCCCCCATCCTCACTACTTCCCTGGCTAACTCCAGATAAGCAATTGTTCCGGTTGACCTTATATCATAGCTGATTACGGGCTTACCATGACTGGGCGCTTCTGATAAGCGTACATTTCTTGGAATAATCGTTTTAAAAACTTTGCCTTGAAAATATTTTTGTACCTCAGCAGCCACCTGGTGGCAGAGATTATTTCGTTTGTCAAACATGGTAAGCAAAACTCCAAGTATGTCTAACTCGTTGTTAAGCCTTGTTTTGACAAGCTCGTAAGTACGCAATAACTGGGCAATTCCTTCAAGGGCATAATATTCACATTGGAGAGGAATAAGGAGTTTTTGAGCCGCGCATAAGGCATTAACAGTCACTATTCCCAGAGAAGGCGGACAGTCAAAAAGTAGATATTCAAAATCATTTTCTATGTCTCGAATCAGGTTGTTCAAATAATATTCTCGACCTGTTTTGTCCAGTAGCTCCAGTTCAGCGCCTACAAGATCATGTGATGACGGCATGATTTTTAAAAATTTTAGGTCTGTATCCTGAATTATTTCCTCTGCCCTGTACTCACCTATCAGCCCTGTATATAGATTTTGTTCTATTTTTTTTACATCAAATCCCAGTCCGCTGCTGGCATTGGCTTGCGGGTCACAGTCAATCAGTAAAACGCTTTTTTCCATAATCGCAAGCGATGCTGCCAGATTAACAGCCGTTGTTGTTTTCCCAACACCCCCCTTTTGATTTGCTACAACTATTTTTTTAGTATTCACTTGCCCCCCTACTTTCATTGAGCTTGAATCCGTGAAGTTTAAACTGTTCAACCGTCTGAAATTCAAGCAACTGAAACATCGCACGGTGACTGTCCTTTGGGCCATCTTTGGCTGATTCAAAATTAAGCAAGGGACAATCCCCGTTCAGCGGTTTTAATTATCACAAAGGTTTGCGCGTTCAGGATTGAGTAAAAAGTGTTTCACGTGAAACACAGGCATTGATACGGAAAGATTGTTTCAGTTGCAAGAGAATGTTTCACGTGAAACAAGAATGGTGAGGTTATTGGTGTATTGGTTATGGGCCGGGAGCCTGTATTACCCCTTACCCCTTATCCCTTAGTTACCCCTTAAATTATTTGATAATATTTTTTATACCATCCAATAAATTGCCGGATGCCATAGTCTATGGGGGTTTCAGGCTTGAAGCCTACATCGTGTTGAAGGTCGTCAACGTTTGCAAAAGTTTTAGGCACATCTCCGGGTTGAAGAGGAAGTAACTCTTTAATTGCTTTTTTGTTTAAGTGTTTCTCTATTGTCTCTATAAATTCATTTAAAGAAACACTGTTGTTGTTACCAATGTTGTAGATTTTATATGGTGCAGGGCTTGAGCCTGGATCAGGGTGCTCACCAGACCAGTTGGGGTTTGGCCTGGGAATATGAAAAGTTACACGAAAAACTCCTTCAATGATGTCATCTATATATGTAAAGTCTCTTTGCATGTTTCCATAGTTGAAAACTTTGATAGGCTTTTCCTCTAAAATGGCTTTAGTAAAAAGAAATAGTGCCATGTCAGGTCTTCCCCATGGTCCATACACAGTAAAAAAACGCAGGCCAGTGCAAGGTAGCTGATACAAATAGGCATAAGAATGGGCCATCAACTCATTGGCTTTTTTACTCGCTGCATACAGGCTTATGGGATGATCTACATTGTCATGAACGCTAAAGGGCATTTTTGCGTTTAAGCCATATACTGAGCTGGATGAGGCAAAAACCAGGTGTTTAACAGAGTTATGACGGCAGCACTCAAGGATATTGGCAAAGCCAACAATATTTGAATCAACGTAGGCCATTGGGTTCTCGATACTGTATCTTACGCCTGCCTGTGCGGCAAGATTGACAACATGCGTTATCTTTTCTTGCTCAAAAAGTTTCTCAAGGTTGTCTTTGTCAGCTATATCCATCTGATAAAAAGAAAAGCCAGCCTTGCTGGTTAATTGGGCCAGACGATCTTTTTTGAGCTGGACGGAGTAATAATCATTAAGATTGTCTATGCCTATTACTTCAATACTTTCATTAAGGTATCTGGCACAGAGGTGAAAACCTATAAAGCCCGCAGCACCTGTAACTAATATTTTCATAGTTATCTCCTTTATCAGGGGGTTAATTTTTTCATTATCCCCCAAACTTTATTTTTTAATTCCCTGTTGTCTGGCAACATTTCATCTAAATCTGGAAAAGTCTGAACTATTATATTGTTATAGTTAAATTTGCCAACGGAAAATGCGAGATCAGGAAAAATTACTTTAAACGCGGTTTTCCCAAAACATAGGATATAAAGAGGATTTATATGTTTGAGGCCGTGTATAAACAATTCCAGATCAGGAATGAGCTGATTATCTTTTGGGATAAGCAAAGGCCAGTATGTTATGCTGCCTTTTGGCCAATGAAGCAAGGTATGGAGGTTGTAAACTATATCTTTAACCAGTTTTTTTCTGGGAGTTAAATCATCGTGCGCCAGATCAAGGGCGAATTGAGCATATGTCCAGAGAAAGCTGGCAGGTCTCAAAAGAGGTATTAATTTTAATCTGATATTTTCTGGCAGTTTTGAAGTGGTGCGCGAAATTCCTTCTGGAGTGCTCCCTGGCAGGGCTTTTTTTGTTTGGCGATGGTTTGTTTCGTTTGTTTTTAGTTCTGCAGGCCCTGAGGATGAGGTTTCCACTGGTTGAAAGTCCGGCCAATATAATGTCAGACCTAATTGAAGTAAAATGCGCTGATTTTCTGGCAGGTCTAAAGAGCTAAAATCCAATCCCAGATCCTCCAGGCGACTTCAGTTTTGGGTAAGAGTGGCCAACTTTCCTGTCTGTTTGTGTGATCTGAAACATATACCCTGTTTTTGTTGCTGGCAAACGCTGAGTCCTTGTCTGTTATCAAGTTGCCAACTATCAAATCAAGATTTTTTTTCTGGAGTTTATGGAGACAGTTTTGTTGCAGATTTTCTGCCTCTGCTGCAAAGCCTATTAATTTTTGTGTTTTAGTTTTTAACCTGCCAATATTTTTAAGGATGTCATGATTTCTGGTAAATGTTATTTTTAACTGCCGGGTAACTGATTTTTTAAATTTAGGAACAGCACAGGGTTCAGGTGAAAAGTCAGCAACAGCGGCAGCAAGACAACCCATGTTCATATCTGGCCATAACTCCATGCACACGGAATACATTTCCCTGGCACTTGTTACAGGATACAAATTTAGCCCGGGTAGTGACAAAACATTAATCGGCCCATGTACCAGATGAACTTCAGCGCCACGAAGCCAGGCAGCTAAACTCAAGGCCAGTCCCATTTTTCCAGTGGATGGATTTGACCAGAACCTGACCTGATCAAAGTACTCCCTTGTAGGGCCACAGGTTATAAGTACTTTATTATTTTTGAGGTCTTGAGGGGTTAAAGCCTTTAAAGTTGAATAATAAATGTTTTCAATGGATGTTAAGCGACCTTTGCCTTCCTCGCCACAGGCCATTTGACCTTGCTCTGGTTCCAGGCAGATATAACCTCTTGCTTTTAGTTTTTGCCAATTTTCTCTGGTTGCAGGGCTATTCCACATCTTTGGATTCATGGCGGGAGCAAAAATTATCGGGCCGGAAAAGGATAGTATCTGGGTGCTCAAAAGGTCATCAGCAATGCCATGAGCAGCCCTGGCCAGGATGTTTGCTGTTGCCGGAGCAATGAGCAGGGCATGGGCAGTTTGGCCGGGGGCCAGATGAGCAAAAGTTGAGTGAAGGAACCCTTCCTGGGTAAACACAGGGTCAGCGCCCAGAGCCTGAAAGTTTATGGGAGGGATAAACTCCCTCCCCGAACGCGTAAGGGTAACGCCAACATCTAAATTAGACTTTAGCAGTAAACGCAGGAGTTCAATGATTTTATACGCGGCTATGCTACCGCAGACTCCTATGTGTATTCTTCTACCGTAGTAATGGGTGAAGACCTGAATTATATTATTGTGAAATGGGCTGTTCTGGTGCATCTGGTGGAGTATCCTTAAAATAATCTATAGTATCTTTTAATTTAGGTATTATCCATATCTGGAGTTCAGTGGTTCGTCCATCTTCAATAATTCTAATAATGCAATCTTTGGTGGGCTTTTCAAAGACCATGATATACCTTTGATACTTAAAATAGCTACGGAGATGCCAGCCCTCATTTTTTAGTGACACTAGAAAATAATTAAACAACGATAGTGGTTCAACTCTTCCAGTAAATACGATGACACCGGATTTTATGCCTGGTGTTTCAAAAATAATAGATTGTTTGGGTTGTAATTCCATTTGCGTTGGCACGGGTACATCATCGAAGTCATAATAAGTTTCCGTAGGTTGTTGGGGTGGTTGATCAGCTTCCATGTCCTGCATTGATGTTTCTTCAGTAGAAGTGGATTGGGGGGGTACCGGGCCTACTGACTGGCGTGCTGTGCCGCAGGCTGTCATTATTAAAACCAAAAAAATTAGCAGTAATGTTTTGTAATTCATTTTGACCTCCTTAACTGGGTATCTATGAGTCGCCTGCAAAAAGTAAATTTTTCCGTGCGGGGACAGGCGAACGGGCGTTGTGACGGTTGTAACCACTTGAAATCATTAGCCGTTCGCCTGTCCCCGCTAGCTGTAATTTACGCGTTTCGACTTTTTGCAGGCGACTCATTATATTCGAAGTTATGATGATTTTTTGAAGAATAAGAGGATAGATGAGTAATGCGGATTGGAAATTTTAAAGGGAGTTATAAATGAAACTTCTAATTAATATAAAAAATGAAGATTTGCTGGAAAGTATTCTGTCTTTTCTTTCATCATTTCAGGATGATGGTGTAGAAATTATTAATCAGGATTACAATGATAAAGAAGAATTCTCAGAAGAATATATAGAAAAAAATTGGAAAGAACTTATAATGACAAGTATTGATAATTCAGATTATTATAAAAGTGATGAATACTATATTGATAGGGCTGTTGACTTAGAAGAGAGAGGCAAGATATGAATTATTTACTTGATGTAAATATCATATTAGATAATTATGATCAAATCAGAAGTAGAAAGTATCAAGATTCAGTGAACGTATTTCAGTGTCTGAAAAATAAAAAAAATGCCTTTGTGTCATCATCTTCTATTGATAATATAAAATTTTTAAAAATCAAGGATCTTATTCTAGGCAAAGGGTATTCTAGAAAAGTGGCATCAGAAATTGCTAAATATATGATACAGGAACTTATAAAATGTTTCAATATTGCCAAAACACCGTCTTATATAGAGTTGGACTTAGATGATATAGAAGATTCACAAGTAATTGCTTCAGCAAAAGCAGTCGATGCGATGGTAATTACTAGAGATCAAAAATTAATACAAAAATATCCAGATATAGCCATTTTCCCAGATGAATTTTTCAAAATAGATAACCCTTCAAAAATTTTGTTTTTAGATTTAAAACAATTAAATATGCAATATATTAGCCAATTTGAAAAAGCCTTTGACGATGTTTTAAAAAGTGGTTGGTATATTCAGGGAGAGCAGTGTAAAAAGTTTGAACAAGAGTTTGCTGATTATTGTGGAGCAAAGTATTGTATTGGGGTAGGCAATGGTCTTGATGCTTTAAAGTTGATATTACGAGGCTATAAAGAGTTGGGTTGTATGAGCAATGGAGATGAAATCATTGTTCCTGCTAATACATTTATAGCGTCAATTCTGGCAATTTCGGAAAATGACTTAGTGCCTGTTCTGGTGGAACCAGATATCAACACATATTTAATTGATCCTGATAGGATTGAAGAGAAAATTACCACAAGGACAAAGGCGATAATGGTTGTTCATCTATATGGTCAAACCTGTGAGATGGATAAAATAAACGAAATTGCGAGAAAATATAATTTAAAAGTAATAGAAGACTCAGCTCAGGCACATGGAGCATATTATAAAGATAAAAAGGCAGGCAATCTTGGTGATGCAAGCGGATTTAGCTTTTATCCTGGGAAGAATCTGGGCGCTTTGGGAGATGGTGGGGCTATAACAACGAATGATAAAGCGCTAGCAGAAGTGATAAGGGCGCTTAAAAATTATGGTAGCTGTTGCGTTTCGGAGACTTCTATGCCAGTAAGGAGTTGGAGTTTTTAAAGGTTGTAGATATAGAGGGGCTTGGTGATTTCCTTTAGCCTTTAGCCCTTAGCCTTTTGCCATTCTTTTTCTAAGGCGAAAAAAGGGGCTTTTTTGAGGGATAAAATCAATGATTTCAGTCAGATAGAGGGGTCAGACCCCAATGCCTCTAGACCCCAATGCCTCTAAAATTGAACTTTTTAACAAAAATATTAATTTATAACATATTGTAATAATTCAACATTTACCCTGTTGAATCCCGCTTTGCGGGG
>CAJXJU010000072.1 GCA_913055195.1 uncultured Desulfohalobiaceae bacterium
AAATATATTTTACAATTCCAGACAAATCCTGTCAAACGTATTTGACAAATATCTCTTTCCAGGGCTGATACGGAATCTGCCCCTATGTATTTCTGCTAAAATGCTCCGCTTCTCTACTTCCTATCTTCCCAACTTCCCATCTTTCCGTCCCCCCGTTTCCCCTTCAATAAAGACCCCATCAGGCACAAGAGAACCTGATGGATGATGGCAAAAATACATCCAGGCCTGACAAATTTTACCTTCAACAAGAACAGGGATCTCTTTTCGTTCATAAAAAAAGGGATGCTCTTCCAGTTGATCAAGAGCCTGCAAAATATCATCATTGACCAGATATAGTTCTCCATAGATGTAAGAAGTTTGTGGTTGCTCGCAAACATACGGAATGGAGTCGGCATACATGGTGTATTTGTTCTGGGTTCTACCCTGCCCTATAAAACTGGCGTCCAATAAAAAATGATGGTTGCTATAGCCTTTTTTTAACGTGCCATAAACAAATACAAAGTGAGACATAATGCATCTCCGCAATAAATTATCCTCATCCCCTGATAAATTTTAGAAGACCATCAGGGCGCAAATGCAACAAAGTTTCCTGTTCAATGACAGGCCCGCCCATTGTATTTAAAAACTTTGCCAATTCTTTTACCTCTTCTGTCTGATATTCAGTATCAGGATACTCTACACTTCTACTATCAAACTGCATCTTTGCCAGAATCTCTGCCAGTATTTCTTTGTCAGGATAAAATCTGCATCCTGGCATACGAGTCGCTATTTTTTCATAAATCTGCAAACCTTTTACATCAACATCACCAAAATGCACAACAACAGCAGGTTCTATAGCCTTTAAAAAAGAAACAACAGACTCCAGCATGGCAAATCCTTCAGTGTAAATCAAAAATCCTTCTGGCAAATTAAGATGCAAAAATGGAGCAAGGTTTTCAGATGTTACTGCTATCACCTGCTTATTTTGCTGTTTTTGCAGATTGTCTAATGGCTGCAAATAGCTTAAACGCAAGGCAACAGCACCTAACAGGGCAGTAAGTTGAAACAGTTCTATTTGCTGATTGATATAAAAAGGGGAAAAACAGCGCAGAAGCACAATATCCTGTTTTTTAGGCCAATAATCACGCAAAATACGGCTTAAAAAAGATGACCTTTCTATTCGTTTTGCCTGGCCAAACAGCGATGCTGATAAAAGTTTAACATCTTCTATATGTGGGGATTTGTTCAAATGAGCTATCAAACTAAGCCCATCTTGCAGGTCACTTTCTGAGCGTGGCTCATAGCCAAGTTTTACAAGCCTATCATAATCCGAACACACACCCTGACAATGTTTTTGAAAATACTGCTCAACATATTCTCTGTCCTGTAAAATTACACGCTTACCATCTATCTGAATAGTTTCACTGGATGCAAAATCTGCTAAATCCTTTGTCAGCCTGCATTCTCCCTGCTCAAGCAGTCTTTTCAGGGCAAGACAAAAACGAAGTTTATTGCGCAATCAACTCCTCCATCCAGCGCTATCGCATCTTAATTAAAGATAAGAAGCTATCTTCTTATCTTCATAAACAATTGTCTCTCCCCCTCTACAACCTCTACCCCTTATCCCTTACCCCTTATCCCTTACCCCTTCAATCAATTGCACTACTTACCCACACTAACCCTTCTGGCGTGGGCAAAAGTTGATATAAAAATCCCTGTCTGAAAAGCGGTACATTAGGCAAAGCTGTTAGCATTTGAATACCACTTTGCTCCATCAGATTATAAACTGTTTCAATGGCTGTATGGTCTAAGCGGTCTGCTTCATCCAGGATAAGCACAGCCAGTCCTGTCTTAAATCTCTCTCCTGTATCATCCTGTGCCATGTTTTCAAGCAATGCTGTAATAATGGCCAGATTTACTCCCAGACTTTCACCATTGGAAAGCCCTGTTTTGCGCTCCTTATTATGTTCATCAACAACTGTGAAATCCAGATCAATATAATAACGATAGTCAACTATTTCCTCATAAGTTGGGTCAGTACGCAAATATCCCAGTTCTCTGGCCATTGCCTTAATAAATTCTTCAAAACTCATCTGCGTATTTTGCATAAAACGAAGTAAAGTATTGCTGGCTGCCAGATTATTTAATTTATGATATGCTTCGCGGCGTAAGACCTGCAACTTTACCTGCCTTACACGGCCAAAGCGCAAATGCTCCATCCTTGCATTTACTTTGCGCACTTTTCTCTCTATCTTTGCCACCTGCTCATACACTTCATTTTTAAAATTTCCCACTACCTGACGAATAGAATGCTCTATTTTACCCAGCTCTGTTTCCAGCAGGCTTAATGTTTCTTTTAGTTTGTCAAAATTTGCATATTCAGGATAAACTAAAGATATTAATTCTTCTAACCACCTCTTTAAAACTGTTTGGGGAGGCATGTTTTGTCCGTGCTCACTGGCAAAAGCGCTCATTTCTCTCTTTAAAAGAACCAGCTTATTTTCAAAATCTACCCGGCTGGTTCCTGTATCCTGAAGTGGTGGATCAATATTCTCAAAATAAAATTTTACTTCTTCTTTAAGTTCCTGCTCTTTTGTTTTCCACTTTTCTTCTTCTTCCTGCAATAATTTTCTATGCTGCTGTGCCTCCTGAATAAAATGCTCGTTAGTTACTATTTCTCTCTCAACACGCCTGATTTGTCTATCCAGTTCCTGTACTCTTGCTTTTGATTTATCCAACTCATCCTGTAATTGCTCTTCTTCCTCGCCTATTTCCTGTTCCAGAACACTTAAAGGATATTCCTGCATTAATGCCTTTATCTGGCCTTTAAGCTCACTCATTTCTGTTATAAGCTCTGTCTTTGCTTTTTCAATCTGCTGTTTTTCTACGCTTGATTTCTGAACTTTATTTTTTAAGTGTTCTATTTTGTTGATATATTCATCATGCTTATTGGCTATTCTTTTTAAATCCTGCTCCAGAACCTCAGCCTGTTTTGATAATTGCTGAACATCAAAATGTAACGCACTGCTCTGTCTAATAACTGAAAGCTCACCTTTAAGACGTGCTGCTATCCTGAGATTTTCCTCAAATTCATCTAAACGCTTTTGTAAAGCCAGAATCTCTGCTTCTAAATTCTCATCCTGTAAGTATTCCAGCAAAGGCAAGAGCTTATCAATTCTCTGTCCTTTATCCTCTATACTGGTCAGTTCTCCGGTCAATTGCCTGTCTGTTTCTATTAGCTTGCTCACTTCCTGCGTCAAATTTTCAATTCTTTTTTGCCTGGCTTTTTTGCCCAGAATAGGTGCTTCAGGCCGTGGCTCATAACGCAAAACCTTTCCCTCACGAACTAAAACACCTTGTGCACATTCCAGGACATCATTTTTAGCTTCCAGGTTTTCACTATCTGAAATAAAATAAAGCCTTTGCCTGCCACGGCACAAAGCATAAGCTTCATCTTCACTCTGAATTATCCTGGCAGTTGTCAAAGGCCCAAGAATCATTTCCAGACGTGCAGCTTCCTCCCAGGAAACATCCTCGTATTGTTCAAACAGATATCTGCCCTTTGAATTTTTAAACACATCTGGCAAGTCTGCCTGATAATTTTGCAGGTTATGTAAAAGAGTTCTGTTTTTCTGTATCTGTTGCTCTAATTTCTGCTTTTCTAAATTAATTCTCTGCTGCTGTTCATTTAACTGTTCCTTTACTCTCTGCAAAGCAGAGTCACTAAATTCATTTAAGCCCATCATCTCCAGTTCTCTGACCAGATTGATGGCCTGTTGTTGTTTGGTAAGCCTTGTCTTTTTTTCAGTTATTAATTGCAATAACGTATCCCTTTGTCTGGCAAACCTGTTTATAGCGCTAAGATTTTCAGCTTCCCTGGATAATTCCTCAAAAGTATTAAATTCCCTGCCCAGTTCTGCCTCCATTTTTTTGCGCGCCTGATCCAGCTTATTTGCTTGCGCAAGGAATTGTTTTTTTTCTTCTAGCTTCTTTTGCAAAATATAACGCTCTTTTTGCAGTTCACTTTCCTTATGTTCATATCTCTGAAGGTCATTAAAACTGTTCTCATAATCTTTTATAATTCTCTGAAAGGTCTGTTCCAGTTCTGTTTGCTTCGAATCAAGGTCCTTAAGCTGCAAACCAAGAGTCTGGTATCTTTTTCTGGCGCGCACAAGTTTTTGTTGTTCCCGCAAATTCATTAAAAGCTTTTCCTGCTCTTCTGTAGCTTTTGCTTTTGCCTGTTCCAGCCCTGCTAAATGCTCTCCCAGTCTTTTAAGAGCTGAAGTGGCAGCATCCTGCTTTTGCCTCCAGCCATTTAACTCTGTGGCAATCCTTTTTAATTCACTTCTGGCCCTGAATAATGCACTGCCAAAAAACTTTAACCCTGTATTTTCTGTTTCTTCAAGATAATTCTGTAAATTTGTAATTTCTTCTCTGGCCTTTTGAAGATCCTGTATCCTTCGCTTGACATCCTGACGCCGTGCAAAATTTTCTTCCAGTTGATGCAAAAAATTAGCTGTCCGTTTCCTGGCAGGACACAACACATCTTTTAATAATTTTGTCTTTTCACTCAGACCGGTTGAAACTGCTGTAAAGATCGTTGCAAACTCGCGCAAAACTTTGGGCGAAGAAAGGTCAAAAGGTAAAATGCCTTCCTGAAATAATGCACGATGATAATCCCGTGCAGTATCAAAAGGACGTATATTACCTGTGCCATCACCACGCATACGCAACGACCTTTCAACAGAAGGCAAATCATTGCGTAAAACATTGCCTTCTAAAAAATCGTCCTGTTTTAAAGGCACATTTTCTACCACAAAAGGTTGAAACATGACCCGGCCATCAAACCGCTTTTCCAGACGAATGCCCAGATTTTTGATCCTTTCATGGCCTCTTAATGCCAGCACAATATAACCTACATCACTGCCAAGGTAATCATCTAAAGTGCGTTCTTCTTCCTTCTGGGCTGTTGGATTTAAACGAATGTATTTCTGATTGGCGATTAATGCAATCTGGACAGCATCCAGAATTGTTGTCTTGCCAGTGCCATTACGGCCAAAAAAGGCCGTAAAAACCCTGTGTATCTTAAATGAAGCTCTGGGATAAAGCCGAAAACCAAAGATTAATAATTCATCCAGTATGATGGGTGATAAAATTTTGTCTTTAATGCGCATATAGTCCACCTTCTTCTATCTCATCCGAACTTTCTTCCAGTTCAAATCCACATTCTTCCAGATAGACCAGAAGGGCATCCCTGGCATGTTCTTCTGGCAGGGTAACGAGGCGTCTTGCCAGCTCATAAAAACGCTCCAGCGAAGGTAACAGCTTGATTCGAGTTTCCAGAAAATCCATTTTCCCTTCATCAAGGATAATAAGAAAGCCATATTTAGCCAGATTTTTAATAGCAGTACAGAATTTTTGTTGAATCATTGCGTTTTTGCTTTCTGTAGCGCTTGAACCGCGTTTCATACCTTTGACCAGGCCTGTGTAGAGATCATTAAAATTTAAAAGCTGAAATAATTCTTGCAA
This sequence comes from uncultured Desulfohalobiaceae bacterium, assembly GCA_913055195.1. GTDB lineage: Bacteria > Desulfobacterota > Desulfovibrionia > Desulfovibrionales > Desulfonatronovibrionaceae > Desulfovulcanus. The sequence goes on from CAJXJU010000072.1 coordinate 5,509, forward strand.
AAGGTTTTTGACAATAAACTCTGTTTCCATCAGGCCTGATTCCAGAAATTTCAAACCCAGAAACATACCAACAAAGGTCTCTGATCTGGAAAACCTTCCTTTTGGCGCATGAGCAGATACAGCTTCTAAATAACAATACCCGGTGCTATGTTTCATTATCAAACGATAACCAAGTATTTCATAAAATTGTCTCAACTCTTCCAGGTGTTCTTCCACAAAATGAAACAGTCGTATATCCTGAACAGAAATATTACATCCTTTTAAAAGCTTAAAATTGACCTCACGCAACAATGCAGGTTGCCTGAACAACCGCTCAAAATCTTGCATAAACACACTACTCCTTCATAAAGTCGCCTGCAAAATAATGAACCAATACATCAACAACATCTCTTACAAAACAACTCCGCCCCTTTTCTTACGATCTGTGAATTAAAAACTATTTTCTCATCTGCTGGATCAAAAAACAGAAACTCATATTCTATTGCTCTGTTTAAAATCTTAGTCTGAAGTTTATCTCTCTGGTTCCTGATCAGAAAACCATTTTCTAAAATTGTGTTTAATATCTCTTCAAACTTATCCATCTCAGATACTGTATCCAGTTTCTCTGCCATAAAATGCGATAACTTTCCTCTGTATAATCTGGCCTCTTTCAGTAAAAAACTTTCCAGGTCTTCACCGTTTTTAAAAATCCTGATGGCATCATTGATACGGTGCGCGCTACCACCCACATACTCCCAGATTAAATTGACAACCTCCTTATCCTCTATCCCTTCATGCTTCAGCCACTGTTCAACCTGCTCAAATTCCAGATGACCTATCAAATAAAAATCACTGGTCTCGGCCAGTCTGGAATGATTGTACAACTTCTCCACAAATAATGTCTCTGAAGTCATTACCACCACATGCGCCAGGTGCGTTTCCTTGGTCAAACTTACCAGAAAATTCAAAAATTCTGTCAACAAATGTCTCTTCTTTAACTCCCCATTCATGTAAATATCCTGCAACGTCT
>CAJXJU010000073.1 GCA_913055195.1 uncultured Desulfohalobiaceae bacterium
TAGCATCTATCTTTTGCTCACCAAGATACTCTTCTAGTACATTCAAAAACTTTATTTTTCTTTGATATTCATCATTATACTTCTTATCTGGCACGAGATATAGGTCAATATCCCCACCTTTTGCTTCATTATCTACACGACTTCCATAAAGATACACCTCACCACTTCCAAAACACTCTTGGAAAGCTTTTAATATCATTTTTTGTTCATAAGTCGTTAGTCTCATTTCTAAAACCTATTATAATGCTTTTCGATACCCAAATCTGATAATACTCAAACTCTTTATTTTTTATTTTCTCGCATAGTTTTGGAAAGATTTTTTCCTATTTATTGTGTTTGTTTATAAGTGAATTTTATAGAAAAACTGCTTTGAGTTGGCTTTGGGATAGTGGATAGTTGATGGTGGATAGTTGATGGTGGATGATGGATGGAGGATGAAAGTTCACGGAGTCAGGTTGAGTCAAAAACAACATTGAACTTTGAACGTTGAGCATTGCACAAGGTTAAAACAGGAGCACAACATGAGATTCTTTAACACAGCAGGTCCGGTCAGGTGCGAAAAACATTATTGTTTACCACCTCTGCAAAGATTTGACCTGGAGGAAATATTACTTTTAATAGAACAACAAAAATACTTTGTCCTCCATGCTCCGCGTCAAACAGGCAAGACAACTTGTTTACTGGCCTTGATGGAGTATTTAAATAATGAAGATAAATATAAGGCTCTTTATGTCAATGTGGAGGCAGCCCAGGGGGCAAGAGAAGATGTTTATGGCGCAATAAAGGCTATCATGTATGAAATATCCTATCAATGGCGAATGGCCTTTAAAGATGAATACTTACTCCATCACTATCAGAACATATTAAAAGATACTGGCGAGTATGCTGCCTTTCAAGCATTACTGAGCTTTTTATCAGAATACAGCGAAAAACCAATTGTACTTATGCTGGATGAAATAGACAGCCTGATAGGTGACACATTAATCAGCGTCCTACGCCAGATAAGATCAGGCTATATTTTAAGACCTGCCAATTTTCCCCAGAGCATAATCTTATGTGGCATCAGAGATGTACGGGATTATCGCATTCATTCCAGCAAGGAAAAGGCAATCATCACAGGTGGCAGTGGATTTAACATTAAGGCTAAATCTCTACATCTTGAAGATTTTAACAAACGTGAGATAGAGATACTCTACAATCAACATACAGAGGAAACAGGCCAGAAATTTGAACAAGGGGTAATAGATTATGTCTGGGAGTTAACAGAAGGACAGCCCTGGCTTGTCAATGCCCTGGGTTATGTGGCCTGCTTTGAAATAAAACAGAGTCGAGACAGAACAAAAACAATAACCAGAAAGCTTATTGCAGAGGCTAAGGAACGCATTATCCTGGAAAGACAGACGCATATAGATCAACTTGCAGATAAACTAAAGGAAGAAAGGGTAAAAAAAGTAATAGAGTCAATTTTAAAAAGCGAAGTTGTTCGAGCAATAAAAGAAGATGAACTTCAGTATGTAATAGACCTTGGTCTTATAAAAAGAACCAGAGAGGGCATAAGGGTATCCAATAAGATATATATGGAGATAATCGGGAAAACTCCTTTATGATGCAGGTGGAGCTGGAATCAGAGATAAGACCTGCCTGGTACGTTCAAAAAGATGGTGCACTTGATATGGTCAAACTCATGCGAGCATTTCAGGAATTTTTCAGTGCGGGGATGAATACCTGAACCCGCTGGAACCTATGAAGATGGGAAAATAAGCAGATCCATACAAGCAATTTCAACCTTCCAAATCTCCTATCGTTTCAACTCCTTAACTCAACTTTCTGAGCTGAAAAATCTTCGTGCGGGGACAGGCGAACGTGCGTTATGACGATTGTAACTACCTGAAATCATTAGTCGTTCCCCTGTTACCACAAGCTGTAATTCGCGAATCACGACTTTTTGCAGGAGACTCTTGTAAGGAGACGAACAAAAATAAAAAGGAGAAAAACAGATGGAAAGGCAAAAAAAGGCCAGCAACAAAGCTGCATGGATTATAAGCTGTTTAATCCTGATATTTCTTGCGCTAGCAGTGTTTAATTTTCTGGGAGTCAAAAAAAAGGATGATTCTTTAGCGCCAGAAGAAGAAAAAACAGCAAAAGCGCCGGTTCAGGTTGATACAGTCAAAAAAGGAGAACTGGACTGGTTCCTGGATGTCACAGGTGACCTGAAACCCCTTCAGGTTGTAGATGTCCATCCCAAAATCTCAGGCAGGATCATAGAAAAGATACTGGTGGAAAAGGGAGACTGGGTCGAGAAGGGACAGCTTGTGGCAGTTCTGGAAAAAGACACAATTAAAGCTCAGCTAAATCGTGCCCGTGCAGAGCTGGAAGTAGCGCAAGCAAACCAGGAAGTTCTGCAAAAAGACTACCAGCGCATAAAAAATCTCTTCCAGAAACATGCCGTTCCCAGACAACAATTAGACCATATCCAGGCCGAACTTAAAGCAGCTAAGGCCAGATTAAAGCAAGCCAGGGCAGTTCTGAAAGAACTTCAAATCCTTTATCGCAACCATAATATCTATGCCCCGTGCAAAGGCGTAGTTGCTGCCCGCTATGTTGATCCCGGAAACCTTTCAGATATTGAAAGACCTATTTTGCGTATCTCCAACGAAAAAATCCTCAAGGTGGAAACTTCCATTCCTGAAAAAGATTTCCCCTATGTGCACAAAGGCATGGAAGTCACATTCCATACAGATGCCTATCCAGAGAAAACCTTTTCCGGACAGGTAGCCATTGTTTATCCCACACTAAATCCACAAAGCCGCACCGCAAGCATTGAAATACATATTCCTAACAATAATCTTATCTTACGCTCAGGCATGTTTGCCCATGTCAGGTTATATTTTGGCAAAAAGCAGGCCCTCGTTATAAGCCGGGACGCCTTAAACAAGGTGCCGGGCACAGGAAATTATTATGTTTATGTGATCAAGGGGCAAAAGGCTTGCTTGCGAAACATTCAAATAGGACTCAAACAGGGCAACCGCGTCCAGGTCTTATCAGGACTGCATGAACGCGAGCAAATAGTGGTCAAAGGCCAAAACAGATTGAAAGACGGCATGCTTGTGGAGGTTAAGGAGAAAAAAAATGAAACTAACTGAGTTTTCGGTCAAACAACCAATAGCTACTTTAATGCTTCTTCTGGCCCTTGTGCTTGTCGGTGCTGTTTCCCTGTCTAAGCTCAGCATTGATATGTTCCCTGATATTGAACCTCCGGTTGTTTCCATCCTCACCACCTGGCCCGGGGCAAGTGCCTCTGATGTAGAAACAGAAGTGACCCAAAAAATTGAAGATCAGGTAAGTGCAGTCAATAACCTGGACAGCCTGACCTCCAAGTCCCTGGATAACCTTTCTGTAATCTCGTGCAAATTTGAATGGGGGACAAACCTGGATGTAGCCACCAATGACATTCGCGACAAACTGGAACTGGCCAAAAGAGATCTGCCAGATGATGTTGAACCGCCCATGCTCTTTAAATTCAGCAGCGCAACAGCTCCAATCCTTTTTATGACTGTCAGCAGTGGCAATCAAACCTGGCCGCGACTCTATCATTTAGTGGATAAATATATCTCTGACGAGTTAAAACGCGTCCCCGGCGTAGGAGCTATTCAACTCTATGGGGGATTGCGCCGCAGAATTAACATCTACTTTGATCTGGACAAAATCGAAGGATATCGCCTATCCATACACAGGATCAATCAGATTCTGGCTGCTGAGAACCTGAACATTCCTGCCGGAAATATCAAGTCCGGCTTCCGCGAATACTTTGTGCGCGTTCCTGCGCGCTATAAAGATGTGGAAGAGATTAAAAATACCATTATTGCTTTTTATAATGAAAACCCTGTTTATCTGCGCGATGTGGCCAGAGTTGAAGATGGCTATAAACCGCAGGAGTTAAATGGCTGGGGTGACGGCAGAAAAGCCATTGTTCTTCTTTTACAAAAACAAAGTGGGAAAAATACAGTTGCAGTTATTAAGCGAGTTAAGGACAAACTTAAGCAACTTCAAAAAAACCTGCCTTCTGATGTAAAGATCAACATTGTCCTGGACAATTCAGAAAACATACTCCTCAGCGTCAAAAACCTGCGTAGCAGTCTTTTATGGGGTGTTTTCTTTGTCATCCTGGTCACCCTGCTTTTCTTGCGTCAGGTAAGACCAGCTATCATTATTGCCCTGGCCATCCCCTTCTCTCTGATCACTTCTTTTATATTTCTCTATCTCTTTGGCTACACCATAAACCTGATTTCTCTCATGTCCCTGGCCATTGCCTCGGGCATGGTCGTGGATAACGGCGTGGTGGTACTGGAAAATATTTTCCGTCATCTGGAACGTGGTTCATCTCCTATACAGGCTGCCATTAACGGAGCCTCAGAAATGGGCATGGCTATTACAGCCTCGAGCATGACCACTGTAGTCGTTTTTGTTCCTCTAATGTTCCTCACAGGACTGGCCGGTATCATTTTTAAACAGCTTGGCTTTGTCATCGTAATTACCATCCTGGCCTCACTTTTTACTGCCCTGACCATGACACCTATGCTCTGTTCCAGATGGGTTAAAAAAGGCGTCCTGGAGGGAAAAAATCAGAAAAAAATCCTGGGACGCCTTTACAGTTTAAGTGAAAGCTGGTTCAAGGCCATGGAAGAAGCCTATGCAGGAGTTCTTGCCCGGGCATTAGAACACCGCAAAACAGTCTTTTTACTGGCATTGTCAATCTTTATCAGCAGTATCTCTCTGATCCCCTACCTTTCTACTTCTTTTATGCCTGAATCAGATACGGGTGATATTAGTATTGACTTTCGACTGAGCGAAGGAACGCGCATTGAAGAAACCAACCGGGTCGTGGAAGAAATCCTGCAAAACATTGATGAGGTGGTAAAACCAGAGGAATTTCGTCACTCCTATGCCTTTGATGGTCAATCTGAGCAGGGCAAGGGCGTGGCCTTAGGTATGGATGAAGGCCCTAATGTAGGCCAAATTGGGTTCAAGCTGGTAGACAGGGACAAAAGAACCAGGAGTGCCAAAGAAATTGCAGCCCTTCTCAGGGAGCGAGTCCAGAAAATACCAGGAATTACGCATATTAAGGTGACGGCCAAAAACCCCATAACAGCCATTCTAATGGGCAGAGGCAAACCGGTTTCAGTGGAACTCCAGGGGGCTGACTTAAACGAGATCATTGCCTTTGCAAACAGATTAAAGGCAACAATGCAAAATATCCCGGGTCTGGTGGATGTATCCATCAGCCAGAAGGACCCGCGACCAGAACTATGGGTAATCATTGACCGTGAAAAGGCATCCTCACTGGGGCTGAATGTAGCTTCTATTGCCACTGTCTTAAGGAACTATTTTTATGGAAAACAGGCAACCAGCTTTCGCGACAGTGGTGAAAATTTTGATATTTTCACCCGGCTGGACCAAAAAAATAAAGACAATCTGGATCACCTGCTAAGAGTGCCCATTTTCACGCCTGATGGACGCATGGTCCGTTTACGCAATGTGGTCACAATCAAAGAAGGAAGCGGTCCAATCGAAATTGAACGCAAAAACCGCCAAAAAATCGTAAAAGTTGAGGCAGACCTCTTCAAACGTTCCCTGGGCGAAGCAGTAAGTGATATCAAAAGGGCGCTGGAAGAGATAGGTGTGCCCCCGACAATCTCCTTGAGTTTTGGAGGCGATATTGAGGAACAGGCCAGAGCCTTCCATGATTTGACTGCCCTTTTGATCCTGGGGATCATATTGGTCTATATGGTCATGGCCTCTCTTTTTGGAAACCTGCGGGATCCCTTGATCATCATGTTTTCTGTCCCCTTTGCCTTTAGCGGAGTTTTTTATGCGTTCTATCTTTTTCACGTTACCTTAGGAATTATTTCCTTTATGGGCATCATTATGCTCTTAGGGATTGTGGTCAATAATGCCATTGTGCTTCTGGATTACACCCATCTTTTGCAAAAAAGGGGCAAAAGTCTTTTTGAAGCCGTCACCCAGGCCGGACAGAGCCGTTTAAGACCCGTGCTCATGACCACCCTGACCACCTTTTTTGGCATGTTACCCATGGCCATATCCAGAAGCGTGGGAGCAGAAATCTGGAATCCCCTTGGAATAACCATGCTTTCAGGGCTCTTGCTTTCTACCCTGATCACCCTTGTGCTGGTGCCTACTATTTATTATCACCTGGAGTCCAGGAAACAAAAGTTGTAGAGCCGCCCTATGGGCGTCTCTACTACAACCATAATTCAAGAACAAGGGAGACCACTCTAATGAACCGTCTTTTAAAGCTATCTAACAAAATTTTCAATATGACCAATAGGGCCTGGGAAAGCAATATCAACCGACGTTCTAGTAGAAACTCCTTTTTTATATCTTTGCCACTCTCTGAATAAATAATCTTTACTCACTCCTATA
>CAJXJU010000074.1 GCA_913055195.1 uncultured Desulfohalobiaceae bacterium
CGATTTTCTGGCGATTTAAGCCAATGCGGATCGTTTCCTGAAAACTGAATACACTAACAATTCGACTTTGTAACTAATTGAAAATATTGAACATTTTTTCAACTCAGAAAGTTGAGTTGTTTAAGGGGTAAGGGGTAAACTGTTCACGATAAATTCAGCCCCAGAGCCTGTTCCAGGTCATCCTGGCTAACGGCCTGTTGCACCCCTGTCTGCATGTCTTTGACCACAATTTCCCCTCGCTCAATTTCATCAACTCCCAGAAGCAGACAGGTTTTGACATTTAATTTGTTTGCCAGGCGCAATTGACTTTTGACACTTTTGACCTCAAAGCTCACTTCTCCCGCATATCCTGCTTTTCGTAATCTCTGTGCCAGAAGCAGGGCCTTGTTTAATGCCTGCTCATGCAAAACCGCCAGATAAAAATCCATTCTTTGCTCTTTTATATCCGTAAGCAACAAAGCCAGCCTCTCCATACCACAGGCAAACCCAAGGCCAGGAACATCCGGTCCACCCAGAGCCTTGCACAGGCCATCATAGCGGCCACCTCCAGCCACGGCGGTTTGTGCTCCTATGGCTGAAGACACTATCTCAAAGGTGGTTCTCTGGTAATAATCAAGCCCCCGAACCAGAAATGGATTAAGGCGGTAAGAAAGGCCAGCCTCTTCTAAAACTGACAGCACTGCCTCAAAATGTTTTTTACAATCTGGACACAAATGATCACAGATCCTGGGAGCGTTCTGTACCAGAGATTTACAGGTGGGAACCTTGCAGTCCAGAACACGCAATGGATTAACCCTGCTTCTACGACGGCAGTCATCGCACAATTTGTCCTGGTCAAGAGCCTGCAAAAAATCAACCAGTTTTTGATGGAACCCGGGCCTGCACTCAGGGCATCCCAGGGAGTTAATTTCAAGAACCAGGCTTCCTGACAGCCCTAAACTTTCCAGATATGCCCAGAGCATGATCAAAAGCTCGGCATCAGCCTGCGGCGCTTGCGTGCCAAGCACTTCCACGTTGATCTGATGAAACTGCCGCGTGCGCCCTTTCTGTGGCCTCTCGTATCGAAACATGGGGCCAAAAGTGAAAAGCTTGCTCACTCGCTCACGGGAATGAAGCTGGCTTTCAATATAAGCCCGCAAAACACCGGCAGTCGCCTCTGGCCTTAAGGTTAGGCTGCGCCCTTTGCGGTCTAAAAACGTGTACATCTCCTTTTGCACAATATCAGTTTCATCTCCAATGGTTCTGGCAAAAAGCTCGGTCTTTTCCAGAACAGGTATCCTGATCTCCTTACATCCGTATCGTTTAAATACCTGCCGGGCCTTTTCTTCCATAAAGACAAAGACAGAGCTTTGCGGAGGAAAAAGATCAGAAAAACCTTTAATTTTATTGAGTTTTGACATAATACAATTTCGTGTTTAGAGTCGCCCGCAAAAAGTAAATTTTGCCGGACGGGGACAGGCGAACAGCGATAGCGAGGGTTGTTACAGTTGTAACCATTTGAAATCATTACTCGTTCGCCTGTCCCCGTGAACTATAATTAGCGAGTTTCGACTTTTTGCAGGCGACTCTGTTTAGTTTGTTGCTATGAGGAAAAAAATCGTTCCCTTAAACTTTAAACCTCCCTTTGTTAGTTCAAGAGGTTTTGCTTGTCAAAAATAATAACCCCTCTCTAAAAAAATTTTCAGGAGAAAAAATATGCTTAAGGCTATCTCTATTATTGGATTTAAAAAATCAGGAAAAACCACTTTACTCACCAGCCTGGCTAAGGAACTGAAATCCCGCGGGCTCAAAGTTGCTGCGGCCAAATTTTCCCATCATGGTCTGGACAAAAATGACACAGACACCCAAAAAATGGCTGAAATGGGTATCCCTGTTATTGGTCTGACCCAGAATGAAGCTGCCATATTCTGGCCAGAAAAAAAATACCTGCTTGATCTCTTGCCTCTGGTTTCAGCCCACGTCCTTCTGGTCGAAGGAGGCAAAAGCCTGACCTGGCTGCCTCGCATTCTTGTCCTGAAATCGAAACATGAAGCCAGCGATATGGATAATGGCCTGGCCCTGGCCTCATGGGGGGAAATTGAAGTCCCCGGTCTTCCTGGAATTACTTCTGTTAGCACACTGGCAGACCTTGTCCTGAGCAAGGGATTCGCACTGGCAGGGATAGACTGCGGTAGTTGCAACCGGCCTGACTGCCTGCATCTGGCCAGGGAAATAGTTCAGGGTAAGGCCAGTCCAGAGGAATGCGTTGCCCGCAGTTCCAGCAAAATATCAATATCCATCAATAACCAGACACTGGCGTTAAATCCATTTGTGGAAAACATTATAATGAAATCCATTCTGGGTATGCTTTCTGAGCTTAAAGGCTACGCCCCCGGGAAGATTAAAATTGAAATGGAAGGAAGTTAAGAAGTCAGGAAGATGGGAAGTCAGGCGAGTATGCTGGTTGGCGTTAGCATGGTTGAGCATGGTTGTGACCCATCTTCCTATCTTCCCATCTTCTTATCTTCCTCTTCAACAATCCCCGCCAGATATCTGCCATATTCATTTTTGGCATATTTTCTGGCCAGCGCCAGCAATTGCTCCTTGTCAATGTAACCTTTACGAAAGGCGATTTCTTCCACGCATCCAATCTTAAACCCTTGTCTCTGCTGGATGGCCTGGATAAAACTGCTGGCCTGGTGCAGGGATTCATGAGTCCCGGCATCTAACCAGGCATAGCCGCGGCCTAAAAGTTCAACCTGTAGCTCGCCCCTGTTTAGATAGACCAGATTGACATCGGTTATTTCCAGCTCGCCCCGCGCTGAAGGCTTTAAACTTTTGGCAATCTCAATAACCTGATTATCATAAAAATAAATGCCCGGCACAGCATATTTAGATCTGGGCTTCTCAGGCTTCTCTTCAATACCTATCACCTTTCCCTGGCTATCAAACTCGACTACTCCATACCTCTCCGGATCCTTAACTGGGTAGCCAAAGACAATCCCTCCTCGCTTTAGCCTGACACATCGCTCAAGTACCCTGGATAATCCCTGGCCATAAATAATATTATCGCCCAGAACCAGACAAACATTATCGCTCCCAATAAACTCTTCGCCTAAAATAAAAGCCTGAGCCAGACCATCTGGCCGGGGCTGTTCTTTATAACTTAAGTTTATCCCCAATTCCTGACCATCTCCCAGCAGATTACTAAATCTGGGCAAATCCTGGGGCGTCGAGATAATTAAAATCTCCCGTATCCCCGCAAGCATCAACACCGACAGGGGATAGTAAATCATGGGCTTGTCATACACTGGCAAAAGCTGTTTGCTCACCGCTATGGTTAAAGGATAAAGCCTTGTTCCAGATCCACCAGCCAGAATTATACCTTTCATTAGCATCTCCTGTTTTTAACTAAAATTTTCAATTGACAACGCCAAGTTCATCTGAAAATTATAAAAAAAATAAACGTAATTATCTCCTATGTCAAAAAATTGGATTACCGCAAAACTCCCGGAATTTGTTCGCGATGTATTGCGAGACTTTTGCCAGGTCAGCCAGCAACTGGAGCAAGAATTTCAGAACTTTGACCGAACCGGGCTAATCCGCTTCCAATTTTTTAAGGATATTTTAGGCGAAAGAACGAACAAGGGACAATTATGGCATTTAAAAGATATTGCTCACATTTTATTTAAACATGATTCATCCGCCAGGCTGATAGGCCAATACCTGGACTGGTCACTTGGTTATATTTTTCACGAATGCATGAAGCTCAAAGAAGATGCCTATCAACAGGAAAATTACCGTCCCTGGTTTAAAAATATCCAGTCGCAGCAATCACTTAGCCCGGAAGAAAGGTTGATAACCCAGGAACTGCTCCATGTAATTGAACAGACCAAAGAAAGCATTGCGCGCGAAGTAAAGCGGGTCCGATTTATCCAGTTTCACTGCCGGCGGTTGTTTATTCTTTATTTACCCCATCACAGGGACAACCCATTATTGGCCCGCTTTTTATTTGCCAGGCAAGAACTGGTTAAAAATGTTTTTAAATCGGCATATGATGAACTCATACAGGCCATATATGCCAAAACGCCTGAAAACCTGTATCTCCTTGCCGCCAGGAGCCTCCGTTCGGGGGGATGGCTGCATGAGGCCCGACAGGCTATAAGCAAGGCCCATGAAATTTCTCCTGAAAACAAACTGGTCTTGCAAGAAATCCAATTAATTGATAGTAGCCTAAAAATATAAGAACGTAACGTGACAAATTTTAAAATATCAGGAGGCTAACATGAAAAAATTTCTGTTAATTGCGTTATTGGCAACGTCCCTTTTTGCCTTTGGTTGCGCCAAAAAGCAGGTTTCTTGCACGGCAGAACCTGAAAAATCCCCGCAGGTCCAAAAACAAACAACCCAACAACCAGATGACCAGCCTGAGCATGCTCCAGAGGTTGTTCAGCCCACCCCCATGGAAGTTTATGAAGCTACCTATGCCTCTTTGCCCACAGAGCACAAGGTAGTTAAAGGCGAATGCTTGTGGTGGATTGCTGAATACAAACAAATTTACAACGATCCGTTTATGTGGCCCTTGATTTATAAGGCAAACAGAGACCAGATTAAGGATCCAGATCTTATCTATCCCAATCAAGTTTTTAGCATACCAAGAGATTTCACCCTGGACGAACTCAAAAAAAGCCGCCGCCAGGCTGGCGCTCCAAAACCATATTTACCGCCTAAAACTGCCAATCTCCCGGCCGGGCTAAGAGCGGAGCTGGGATGGAGCTTTTAAAAACAATGAAAAATTGCTAAAAATTAAAACCCCAACCTGGGCAGGGTTGGGGTTTTCTCTATGAATCAACAAAATTTAGTTTTTCCAGGGACCCGGTTAACCTCTCAAACCTTATGCCTCAATAATGAAAAGCGAGAAAGGGAAATGGTCTGCTTCTCCATTTCTAAAATTAATCATAGCCATTTTATGTATTCTCTTTTTAAGTTCATATCTTTTTTACCAGGTTGAACTTAAGTCACAGGGAATAAAGGGTTTTTTCTCAGCCATATGGTGGACTGTTGTTACTTTGACCACAGTTGGTTATGGAGATATAGTTCCTAAAACAATGTTGGGCCAACTCCTGGGCCTGGCAGTCATGATCTCCGGAATAGGCCTTGTATCAACATTAACAGGAAATATGGCCTCTTTTCTGGTGGAACAAAAAGCAAAAAAAAGAAAAGGACTGCTTAAATTGTCTTTAAGGGAACATTATATTTTTGTAGGCTGGAATGAAGGCGGATATTCCATTGTTCGCTCCCTGCCACCAAAAAACACTGTTATCGCGGCTGACATTACGCAGGAACAGTTCGATGAAATAAAATTTCGTTTAGACCTTGATGACCAGCTTTTTTTTGTCAAGGGTGATCAAGCCAGCGAGTCTGTTCTGGCCAGAGCCAACCCTAAATCAGCAGCAGCAATTTTTGTTCTGGCAGACGATAATGCTCCACCACATACAGCGGATCAAAACTCACTTTATTCCATATTAACTATCAGAAGCCTGGCCCCTAAAACACCAGTTTATGCAGAACTAATCTCCCCGGAAAATCGTGATCATCTCCTTCGGGCTGGCGCGAATGAAGTAATTTCCAGAGGTGAATCCAGTGCCAGCTTGCTTGCTCTTCTGGGCCATTCATCCAACTATTATCTTTTTTTTAAACAACTAACTTCTTTGTCAGATGCCGGCATACTGGGACAAAGAAAAATATCTTTTCTGGAAAAAAATAAAACCTGGCAAGAAGTTTTTAACACATTACTAACCGAACACATACTCCCTGTTGCCCTGTGCCGACAAAAAAAAGAAATCTATCTGCAGGATATTCTTAATGAGACTTCAGCTCTGGATAAGTTTATTGTTGACCTGTTTGCCGCTGCCGGAAAAGAAACAAAATTAGGCGCTGGCGGCCCCACAATTGTCATCAACCCGAAACCCGATACAAGCCTCAAGGACTTTGATACAATTTTATATTTTAAATCACATTAATTATTTAAAAATTTAACTATGGAAATTAAGTGGTCAGATATTTCTTTTTTTCAAAACCTGTCATCGTCACAGATCGAGATAATTAAAAACTATTTTACCCCAATTTCCTTCTCAAAGGACAAAATTGTGATACAGGAAGGAGAAACAGGCGATTTCATGCTCATCCTCGTGCAGGGAGAAGTCAGGGTCTTAAAAAATATGATTTTAAAGGAAGCAGCCATAAATCTGCCTTTTTTAAAAGACACCCAGAAAGTCCTGGCCATTCTTGATAGTTCCAGGTATCCAATTTTTGGCGAAATTGCTCTGCTTGACAATGATGTGCGTTCTGCCTCAGTAATTACAACTAGAGATTCAATATTTCTGAAAATCACCCGTAGCGACTTCATGAAACTTGTTTCAACTGAACCTGAGCTTGCCTTATCTATTGTCCTTTG
>CAJXJU010000075.1 GCA_913055195.1 uncultured Desulfohalobiaceae bacterium
TTTTCTGGCGATTTAAGCCAATGTTGATCGTTTCCTGGAAACTGGATACTCTGACAATTCGGCTCTGTAATTGGGTGAAAATATTGAACATTTTTTTCAAGTCAGAAAGTTGAGTAAGTAATGTTGAAAAGGGTGGTAAAATGCACACAAAAGAACTGATAGATGAGGTAATTTCACTTCCAGTGGAAGAACGCGCGTTGATAGCGGATTTTTTGCTTCGTAGCCTTAACCAGCCTGAATCTGAAAATGATAAGAGATGGGCGGATGTAGCACAAAGACGGCTTGTTGAAATGAGGTCAGGAGCAGTAGAACCTGTGCCAAGAGGAAAGGTATTTGAAAAAATATGGAAAAGGTTCGAGAAATGAGTTTTGCTTTTCATCCAGAGGCAGAAGCAGAACTGAATGAAGCAATAGAGTATTATGAAGATATAGAACCAGGGCTTGGTTATGATTTCGCTATGGAAGTGTATTACGCAATACAGCGCGCAGTCTCTTTGCCAAAGGCCTGGCCTGTCATTGATGGTGACGTTCGGCGCTCCCTGGTAAGTCGATTCCCCTATGGTGTTTTGTACTCAGAGGAATATGAAGGAATTTATATCGTGGCTGTAATGCCCCTTCATCGCCATCCAGATTACTGGAAACATAGAAAACAATGACAATTGATTGTCTCTAATTTTTGTAAGGGCGACTGATCAGTCGCCCTTTATACCTTAAATTTATTATCCAATACAAAAATTCAATATGCTAACGGAGGGTAACATTTTTTCTTATGAAAATGTTCACTCACGGCTCACGGTTCATAATGCCTGGGCCATGTTGCGCGGGTATGAACCGTTAAGTTTATGTGACTGGCCTGGAAAGGTGACAGCAGTTTTGTTTTTTGGCGGATGCAATCTGCGCTGTCCAACATGTCACAATGCCAGGCTGGCCTGGGAGCCGCAAAGTTTGCCTCCTCTGGATGCAGGGGAAGTTTTAAAAAAAATTGATCAGGATAAAACCTGGCTGGATGGACTGGTTATTACTGGTGGAGAGCCAACTATTTTGCCAGGGCTTGAACAGGTTTTAAACAGGTTAAAAAGTTTTAATCTGCCTCTTAAATTAGATACCAATGGTCTGCGGCCAGATGTAGTTAAATTGGTACTGGAAAAGGATCTGGCCCGGGTAATTGCTGTGGATGTTAAAGGCCCATGGGATAAATATCCTCAGCTCACAGGCAATAAGGTTAGCTCACAAAAGGCACAGGAATGTTTAGAAGCTATTTTTGATATGGCAATCAAGTATCCACATTGTTTTATGTTTCGCTGCACAAAAGTACCTGATTTAACTGAAGATGATCTTCAGATTGTCCGATCATATCTTCCGCAGGGTTTTTCTTTAAAAGAACAAGCTTATATTGAACCCAACATATAGTAAGAACAAAGAAATTTTCTTTTTCTTGCAAATCTAAAAGATAATTATTATTATTTTCAATTTTAATTTAAAATTAAAAGGAGAAATATCCATGCCCAAACAAATAAAAAAACGGGATGGTCGTCTGGAGACCTGGTCCGTAGATAGGATTGCTCAGGCTATTTTTAAGGCCTTAAAAGCCAGCGGCATTAAAGATCCTCTTCTGGCCAAAAGGTTGGCCTTAAAGGTAGAGAACAAGTTAAAGGACATTGACATTCCTGAGCAAGAGCAGGTTCAGGACATGGTGGAATTGGTCCTTATGGAGTCCAGGCTGTATCAGGTAGCAAAAAAATATATTCTATACCGTGAAAAAAGACGGGAGATTCGCAGTCAGAAACAGGCTTTTTTAGATATCAAAGATACCATTGACAGCTATATGAACAAGTCTGATTGGCGGGTTAATGAAAATGCCAATATGGCCCATTCTTTTCAGGGGCTGATGCTGCATTTATCCGGCTCTGTTCAGGCCAGATATGCCCTGGAAAAATATCCAGAAGAGATTCGTCTGGCCCATGAGCATGGCTATTTTCATATTCATGATTTGTCTTTTGGGCTGGCTGGCTATTGTGCAGGTTGGAGTTTGCGTGATCTTCTCCTGGAAGGGTTTAATCTGGAAGGACGCTGTTCCTCAGGCCCTGCCAAACATTTTGATTCTGCCCTGGGACAGATGGTCAACTTTTTGGGCACCCTGCAAAATGAATGGGCTGGCGCCCAGGCCTTTAACAATGTGGATACCTATCTGGCCCCTTTTGTCCGGTATGATGGTCTTGATTACTATGAAGTTAAGCAGGCCATGCAAAAATTTGTTTTTAATTTAAACACTACGTCCAGATGGGGCGGGCAAAGCCCGTTTACCAATTTAACTTTCGATCTTGTGCCTCCCAAGCATATTGCCAAAGAAGCGGTGATCATTGGCGGTAAACTGCAAAATGAGACCTATGGTGAGTTTGCTCCAGAAATGGAGATGATTAACAGGGCATTTCTGGAGGTCATGCTGGAAGGGGATTATCATGGCCGTATCTTTTCCTTCCCCATCCCTACTTATAACGTAACACCTGAGTTCCCCTGGGAAAGTGAGGTTGGCGAACTGCTCCTCAAGCTTACAGCAAAATATGGCGTGCCTTATTTCCAGAATTTTATCAATTCAGATTTAAATCCCGAAGATGTGCGTTCCATGTGCTGCCGGTTGCAAATGGATTTAAGGGAGCTCAAAAAAAGAACAGGTGGTCTGTTTGGCGCTGGTGATCTGACCGGATCCATTGGTGTCGTTACCTTGAATCTGCCTAAACTGGCTTTTTTGGCTCAGGGAGAAGAGGACTTTTTGGACTTAATTACTGAATATGCTGAACTGGCCAGGGATTCTCTGGAATTTAAGCGCAAGCTTATAAGCGATAATATGGCTAAGGGTCTTTTCCCCTTTTCCAGAAGATATCTGAAAAATGGTTTAAAAGGACACTTTAGTACAATCGGCCTGGTTGGCGGGCACGAGGCCTGCATGAATCTTCTGGGCAAGGGGATTGAAACTGATGCAGGACTCAGGTTAATGGAGAGGGTACTTAATCATTTGCGCGATCTAACAGTAAAATTTCAGGAAGAAACAGGTAATCTCTATAATCTGGAAGCAACACCTGCAGAAGGGACAAGTTATCGACTGGCCAAGATTGATAAAGCTCTTTATAGCACCATTTACACATCAGGCAATGGTGTGCCCTATTATACCAATTCCACAATCTTGCCCGTGGATATTACAAGAGATGTATTTTTCGCCCTTGAGCATCAAAATAAACTTCAGCCCTTATATACTGGCGGCACGGTTTTCCATACCTTTTTAGGCGAGGCAGTAACAGACACTGATGCCTTAAGAAGTTTTATCCTCAAGGCCTTATCCAGGACTAAACTGCCTTATTTATCTATCACGCCGACATTTTCTATTTGTAAGGAACATGGTTATTTGCGGGGCGAACATTTTACCTGTCCGAAATGCGGCCTGGATACTGAAGTCTATACTCGCGTGGTAGGTTATTACAGGCCAGTTAATCTCTGGAATAAGGGTAAACAGGCTGAATACAGGGATCGGCAGGTATATGAGTTGACATTGTAGGTGGTTACCGGGCCTGTTGAAGTCGCCTGCAAAAAAAAGTTTACGAATTCAGGATTAATTTTGGAGATGAGCAGTATTATGAGATTGTCAGAAGATTATCAACGTCATATAAAGCAAATAACAAAACAGGTTTTTGGTGAAAAAAGCAGGGTTTTTCTTTTTGGTTCAAGAGTGAATGATACTGAGCTGGGTGGTGATATTGATTTATACATTATACCGCAAAAAAAAGGGAACATTTTTAAAGCAAGGATAGAATTTCTTGTAAAGTTGAAAAAGAGATTAGGAGATCAGAAAATAGATGTAGTTGTGGCAAAAGATGAGAATCGTGCAATAGAAAAAGAAGCTTTGATAACCGGAGTAGAGTTATGAATTCCCAGAGGGACAAGTTAAAAAAGATACTTCTGGAGTGTAAGAAACATTTAGATAGGCTTAAAAAGGCTCATCAAAAGATAAAGGCTCACTTTCCTCTGGCCCTGGACACCTATAAAGAATTAAGTGATGATACCGTTGCGTATCTGGATCAGTTTTTATTTAGGTTTTCAAAATTGCAGGATACGTTAAGTCAAAAGGTCTTTCCACTTCTTCTTATTAATTTAGGGGAAGAAATAAAAAGGATGCCGTTTATAGACAGGTTAAACAGACTTGAGGAACTGGGGTTTTTAAAAGCTGATGAATGGTTAGAGTTAAGGGAGATAAGAAATCTCCTTACGCATGAATATCCTCTGGAAGAGCAAAATATTATTGAGGATTTGAATGAAATAGTGAAGAGGTATATTAAATTAGAGGATATATTTAATGCGATTTATCGTTTTTGTGAAAAAAAACTTAACGAATCAACTATAATAAGAGTCGCCTGCAAAAAGTAAATATGTTGGGGACAGGCGAACAGCGATTATTACCCGTTCGCCTGTCCCGTCCCCGTGCGAATTTCGACTTTTTGCAGGCGACTCATAATAATCAAAGGAGGAAGTTTTGAATAAACGTAAAGCTCTTATTACCGGCATTACCGGTCAGGATGGCGCATATCTGGCTCAGTTTTTACTCCAGAAAGGATACGAGGTGCATGGGATTAAGAGGAGAGCATCACTTTTTAATACCGAAAGAATTGATCACCTTTATAGAGACCCCCACGAGGAAAATGTCAGATTTTATCTTCATTATGGCGACATGACGGACTCAACTAACCTGGTTCGCATTATCCAGGAGGTAGAACCTGATGAAATTTATAATCTTGCTGCCCAATCCCATGTTAAAGTTTCCTTTGAGACACCAGAATATACTGCCAATGCTGATGCTCTGGGGCCTCTCCGGATCCTGGAGGCAATCAGAATTCTGGGGCTGCATAAAAAGACAAAATTCTATCAGGCCTCAACTTCTGAACTTTTTGGTAAGGTACAGGAAGTTCCTCAAAAAGAGACCACTGCCTTTTACCCGAGAAGCCCTTATGCAGCGGCCAAATTGTATGCTTATTGGATTACGGTTAATTACAGGGAAGCCTATAATATCTTTGCCTGTAACGGTATTTTGTTTAATCATGAAAGCCCGATTCGAGGGGAAACTTTTGTTACGCGCAAAATTACCAGAGCTGCTGCCAGGATAAGGCTTGGCATTCAAAAGAAACTTTTTTTAGGAAATCTGGACGCTAAAAGGGATTGGGGTCATGCAATGGATTATGTGCAGGGGATGTGGCTGATCCTGCAACAGAATGACCCTGATGATTATGTCCTGGCCACGGGCGAAACCCATTCTGTCAGGGAATTTGTAGAGTTAGCTTTTAAGGAAATCGGGGTTGAAATAGAGTGGAAGGGGCAGGGAGTTGCTGAAAAAGGTGTGGTTAGCGCACTTAGTTCAGATGTTAATCTGAAAAAAGGTAATGTAGTAATAGAGATAGATCCTCGCTATTTCAGACCTACAGAAGTTGATATTCTTCTTGGCGATGCCTCTAAGGCCAGAAAACAACTGGGCTGGGAACCAAAACATACATTTGAAGAGTTAGTTAAAGAAATGGTACATGCTGATCTTGAACTGGCAAGAAAAGAAGTTTATCTGCAAAATGGTGGTTATAGAATAAGAAATTGTGAGGAATGAAATGCGCAAACATGCAAAGATTTATATAGCTGGCCATCGTGGCCTTGTAGGTTCAGCTATAATGAGGATGTTACAGGCTAAAGGGTTTGACAACCTTATTGTTCGAACTCATGCAGAGCTTGACTTAACCAGACAGGAAGATGTGGAAAAATTTTTTGAAGAAAACAGACCTGAGTATGTTTTTCTGGCTGCTGCCAGGGTGGGCGGTATCCTGGCTAACAACACCTATAAGGCCCAGTTTATTTATGAAAATGTGATGATTGCAGTTAATGTTATTCATGCTGCATATAAATTTGGTGTAAAAAAGCTTCTTAATCTTGGTTCTTCTTGCATATATCCCAAATACGCGTCCCAGCCAATGAAGGAAGAGTATCTTCTAACTGGTCCACTTGAGCCGACCAATGAGCCTTATGCTATTGCCAAGATTTCAGCAATTAAATTATGCAGATATTACAATGAGCAATATGGGACAAATTTTATATCTGTTATGCCAACAAATCTTTATGGCCCCAATGATAATTTTCATCTTTTAAATTCCCATGTTTTGCCTGCATTTATAAGAAAGTTCCACCTGGCCAGACTCCTGATGGAAGAAAACTTTGATGCGATTAAGAAGGATTTTATTAGAAACGGTGATAACAAAGTGAGTGTTGGGAATTCAACTTTGATTGTTGACAAAGATCGGAAGAGCGTCGTGT
>CAJXJU010000076.1 GCA_913055195.1 uncultured Desulfohalobiaceae bacterium
CTTTTCAAGGAATATCAAAAACCTATATTTCCACATTGGACGTCAAAGAACCAATTTATTTGAACCAATTACTAACTTTTAGGATTTAATGATGTCTTTAGAACAACTACTGAGGCAAAAAGGACTCAGCTCATCAACTCATGGTTCAACAAATTGATTAATACCTATCCGGATGAGTCTGCCAAATTTTTCGGCCAGCAGAAAAATCAATTTGCCAACCCCGTAGGTCATACTTTCAGAACCAACCTGGAGAAGATTTTTGATGAACTTCTGGAGGAGGAGTGTTCCGACAGAATCAAGGAGTATGTAGATGCCATTACCAGGATTAGGGCTGTCCAGGGCTTTCTGCCATCAGAGGCAGTGGCCTATGTATATTTTTTAAAAGATTCAATTCAGGAAGTCTTGAAAAAGGAGATTAAAGAGGGAGGATTGTACCAGGAATTGGTTCAATTCCAGAATAAATTGGATCAACTTACTGCTTTGACCTTTGACATCTATATGCAATGCCGTGAGCAACTCTGGGAGCAGCGGGCGAATTTCTTGAATTCCAGGACCCATAAGCTCTTAGAAAGGGCTAATCTAATAAAAGAGGTGGAGGAGTAATTTTTTTAAAGTTCAAGTTTAAGTGAGGTAACGGTAGATGAAAGCGATTTACTCTCTTTTTCTGGTCTTTGCCTTGGTTCTGGTCGCCTTGCTAGGAGCAGGCGCAGGGGGGATGCATTACCTTTTTGGGGTAATCATTCCTTATGTGGCAGTGGTTTTATTTGTGGCCGGTTTTGTCATGCGGGTCATCAGGTGGGGGAAATCACCTGTGCCATTCAGGATTCCGACAACCTGTGGTCAGGAATTTTCCCTGCCCTGGATCAAGCAAAACAAAATCGACAATCCCTCAACAACCTGGGGCGTTATTTTACGAATGTTTTTTGAGATTGTGCTGTTTCGCTCTCTTTTTAGAAATACCAGGGTGGAACTGCACGATGGCCCCAAATTGGCTTATGCGTCCAACAAATGGTTATGGCTCTTTGCTTTGCTCTTTCATTACTCTTTCTTGACCATTTTTCTAAGGCATATGCGTCTTTTTACTGAGCCTGTGCCGGGATTTTTCCAGGCCCTGGAGAGTGTTGACGGCATGTTGCAAATCGGCGTTCCCTCTCTCTATTTGACGGATGTCGTTATTGTGGTGGCGGCAACATATCTCTTTTTAAGAAGAGTGGTTATTCCTCAGGTTAGATATGTGTCTTTGCCTGCTGATTACTTCCCTCTATTTCTGATTTTAGGTATAGTCCTTTCTGGAATTTTTATGCGCTATTTTGTGAAAACAGATATTGTTAGCGTAAAAGAGCTGACAATGGGTCTGGTTACCTTCCATCCCAGGATTCCTGAGGGTGTGGGAACCATCTTTTACATCCATGTCTTTTTGGTTTCTGTGCTCCTCATTTACTTTCCGTTTAGTAAACTGATGCATATGGGCGGCGTATTTTTAAGCCCAACCAGAAATCTGGCTAATAACAACCGGATGAAAATACATGTTAATCCCTGGAACTATCCTGTAAAGGTCCATACTTACGAGGCCTATGAGGATGAGTTCAGGGAAAAAATGGTAGAGGCTGGATTGCCAGTGGAAAAGCCTTTAGAACAGCAGCCTGAGAATAAGGAGTAGAGAATATGGCCACACCAAAACCACAAGAACTATTTGCAAGCATAAACCACAGGCCGCCCAAAAAAGACTGGATGGATGTGCCAGTGGAGATTAAGCCAGGCAGGTATTGTTATGCTGCCAACCCCAAGAGCCTTGAGATAGTAGGTTTCCCTCATGCCAGAGAATGGAACCCTCTGGATGATGACTGGAAACTTCCTGAAAACTGGAAGGAAATTATTATCCAGGGAATTAAGGAACGGTTGGAGAGGTTCAGGAGCTTTAAGATTTTTATGGATATTTGCGTCCGTTGTGGCGCATGCGCTGATAAATGTCACTTTTTTATTGGTTCAGGTGACCCCAAAAATATGCCGGTTTTAAGGGCGGAACTTCTTCGTTCCATTTATCGTGGAGAGTTTACAAGGGCCGGTAAGATTCTGGGCAGGTTTGCCGGGGCACGGGACTTAACCCCTGAAGTTATTAAAGAATGGTGGTACTACTTTTTTCAATGCACTGAGTGTCGCCGTTGCTCAGTATTTTGTCCATATGGCATAGATACGGCTGAAATAACTATCATAGGCCGCGAGCTTCTTAACCTTTTAGGCCTTAATATTGACTGGATCGCTACTCCAGTTGCCAATTGTTACCGGACAGGTAACCACCTTGGTATTCAGCCGCATGCCTTCAAGGACATGATTGATTTTTTCTGTGATGATATTGAAGAAATCACAGGGATTCGTCCTGAGCCATCCTTTAATAAAAAGGGTGCAGATATTTTGTTTATTACACCATCAGGTGACGTCTTTGCTGACCCAGGAACTTACACCTGTATGGGATATTTAATGCTCTTCCATTATTTAAAGGAAGAATATGGCCTCGAAGTTACCTGGAGCACTTACGCCTCAGAAGGTGGTAATTTTGGTTTTTTTACCTCTCATGAGATGATGAAGAGGCTTAATGCCAAGATGTACATGGAGGCCAAAAGGCTGGGTGTAAAATGGATTTTAGGTGGTGAATGCGGCCATATGTGGCGTGTTATCCATCAGTATATGGCAACGATGCAGCACGATACTATGGGCGATCTGGATTTTCTGGAGGAGCCTGTATCTCCCATTACGGGCACCAGGTTTGAGAATGCCAGGGCAACGAAGATGGTTCACATTGTTGAGTTTACAGCTGATCTCATCAAGCACGGCAAGCTGAAACTGGATAAGAGCCGCAATGATAATCTCATCATGACATTCCATGATTCCTGTAATCCATCTCGCGGAATGGGGCTGCTTGAAGAGCCAAGGTATATTATTAAAAATACATGTAATCATTTTTACGAAATGCCAGAAAATACTATTCGTGAGCAGACCTTTTGCTGTGGTGGTGGAGCAGGACTGAATGCAGGTGAAAATGAAGAGTTGAGAATGATGGGTGGTCTGCCAAGGGCCAATGCAGTCAAGTACGTGCATGAAAAGTACGGAGTAAACATGCTTGGATGTATTTGTGCTATTGACCGTGCAGTGCTGCCAAACCTGATGGATTACTGGGTGCCTGGTGTACAGGTGACCGGTATTCATGAATTGGTTGGTAATGCCCTTTTATTGCCTGGGGAACAGGAGAGGGAGACCAACCTGCGCGGTGAACCCTTACCAGGAAAGGAGGATATGTAAATGTACGATGGCGGTAAGATCATTGCAGGGCTGGCCGTGTTTGTGCTCCTGTTTACCTTTCCATTCTGGTATAACATAGGAAATGCAGCTTATACCAAGCCTAAATTGGAATTGCCAAAGGACGCTAAGGAGTGTGTGGAAAAGACTGAATGGATGCGGGCTGAACATATGCAGCTTTTGAATGAGTGGAGAGACGAGGCAATACGCGAGGGGCACCATACCTATAAAAACATGGTTACAGGTAAGGTTTATAAGAAGAGTTTAACCAAGACCTGCCTGAAGTGTCATGCGCAGAAAGATAAATTTTGCGATAGATGTCATGAATCTCTGTCCGTTCATCCTTATTGTTGGGATTGCCATGTTGCTCCAAAGGGGGATAAGTAATGAAAAGCACCAGAAGAAAGTTTATAAAGATAGCCGGGATGTCTGCTCTTGGCTGGAGCTTGTGTCCTGCTTTGTTTAATGGCTCATCCCGTGCTGCCGGACACAATGAGGGGCATAGCGAGGAACATAGTGGAAGCAGCGCTAATGCTCATGGTCATGGTGTACGATGGGCCATGGCCATTGATACAGCCAGGATGACAGACGAGATAATGCAGAAGTGTATTGAAGCATGTCATTCTGCACATAATGTTCCACATATCAACAATAAACAGGAAATAAAGTGGATCTGGCCTGAGACTTTTCATCATCTTTTTCCTGGTCAGATGAATGATCATTTTCACACTAATGAGTTTCCAGAGAGAAAAGCTCTGGCCCTGTGTAACCATTGTGACAATCCTCCATGTGTGAGGGTATGTCCTACCAAGGCGACATTTAAGCGGCCAGATGGAATCGTAATGATGGATTTTCATAGATGTGTGGGGTGCCGTTATTGCATGGCTGCCTGTCCTTATGGTTCGAGAAGTTTTAATTTTGCAGATCCCAGAAAGTATTTAAAAGAATCAGAAAGGACACTTGAATTCCCCACCAGGACAAAGGGTGTGGTTGAGAAATGCCTTTTCTGCTATGAGCGGCTTGCTGAGGGTAAACAACCTTATTGTGTTGAAGTCTCAGAAGGCACAATTTACTTTGGGGATTTGAATGATCCTCATTCTGATGTGCGCAAGGTGTTAAAAGAGAGATATGCAATCCGCCGTAAACCTGAACTGGGGACTTCCCCATGTGTATATTACTTAATATAAGAGGTGGAATATGTTAGAGAAAGCTATTAAAGGCAATAAACTGTACTGGGGATGGCTCTGTCTTCTCCTGGCTGTATCAGGCTTAGGATTTCTGGCCTATACAGTGCAAATGAAGGAGGGGTTAAGCATTACTGGCATGAGCCGTGATGTGTCCTGGGGATTTTACATAGCCCAGTTTACTTTTTTGGTTGGTGTAGCGGCATCTGCCGTAATGATGGTTATTCCCAAATATTTGCATCATTATCAGGCCTTTGGCAGGGTTTTAATTCTGGGTGAGTTTCTGGCTGTTGCTGCCGTATCCATGTGCCTGCTTTTTATTGTGGTTGACCTGGGTCAGCCGCAAAGGCTTTTTAATGTTTTATTGCACCCAACACCTAATTCCATCCTGTTCTGGGATATGGTGGTATTAAATGGGTATCTTTTCCTGAATATTTTAATAGGCTGGGTTACCCTGGAGTCTGAACGCAAACAGGTTCCACCCCCAGGCTGGATCAAGCCTTTTATTTATCTGTCCATTCCCTGGGCAGTTAGCATTCATACGGTAACAGCATTTCTTTATTGTGGTTTACCTGGCCGGGGCTTCTGGTTGACAGCTATCCTGGCTCCAAGGTTTCTGGCCTCAGCCTTTGCTTCTGGCCCTGCTTTTCTTATTTTGTTATGCTATATTGTAAAAATATTTACTAAATGGGATCCGGGTAAGGAAGCTATTCAATCTCTGGCCAAAATTGTTACCTACGCGTTAATTGCCAATTTGTTTTTCCTTGGTCTGGAAGTTTTTACCACTGCATATAGCCAGATCCCTGACCATATGCTGCATTTTAAATATCTCTTTTTTGGCCTGGACGGTCATTATACCTATGTTCCCTGGATGTGGGTTGCTGTGATAGCCGGGCTTTCAGCAGTTTTAATCCTGCTATTTCCTAAAAATAGACAGGCCGATAATGTTCTGGCCTTTGCCTGTTTGCTTGTATTTTTAAGTTGCTGGATAGATAAGGGCCTGGGAATGATTTCTGGCGGTTTTGTTCCCAGCCCCCTGGAACATGTTACCGAGTATATTCCAACCAAGCTGGAGTTAATGGTGACCCTCGGAGTTTATGCTGCTGGCTTTCTTATCTTGACTATTCTTTATAAAGTAGCTGTCGGGGTTAAGAAAGAGGTGGGGGCCTAGAAAATGGGGGGGATATAAATCTTCCCCCAATGTAGCAAAAATTCCAGAGTTTACTTGACATTGGTAGGCAGATGTGACTAAACGCTTTTCAGCAAATATGATAGGCAGTAACTAATTTAAGTTATTGCTAACACTTTAAACTTATTAATTTTTTGGAGGTTTGTTATGGCTTATAAAGTTACAGTTGATGTGGATAAGTGTGTTGGATGTGGTGAGTGCGTAGATGTTTGCCCTGTAGAGGTTTATGAACTGCAGGATGGCAAATCAGTTCCTGTAAATGAAGAAGAGTGCCTTGGTTGTGAGTCCTGTATTGAGGTTTGCGAGCAGGATGCCATCACAGTAGAAGAAATTTAAAAAAAGGGGGCAAATCGTTGCCCCCTGTCATTTTTGTACCCCCGTCTAATTGTCCTCTCTTTTTAAGTTCGAGGTTCGACTTTTTTAAGTTCGAGATTCGACGTTCGAAGTTCGACGTTTTTTGACTTGATTTTAATTACGTTACGTAGAGTGACCAGCCTGATTCTTTAAGTTTTCCTGGAAGAAGCTTTAACAATTAAATATTGATCTGTGAATTCTGTGAATAATGAGTCGTCTGCAAAAAGTAAATTTTTTCGTGCGGGGACAGGCGAACGTGCATTGTGATGGTTGTAACTATTTGAAATCATTA
>CAJXJU010000077.1 GCA_913055195.1 uncultured Desulfohalobiaceae bacterium
CACGCAAGCACATTTGCGATAAGTCAATCCTGACAGCAGACGATTATCCCGCTACTGGCGGATGCACCCCCAATAACCAATACACCAATAACCAATACACCAATGAGAAGCCGGGAAGTCAGGAGAGTTGTGGTGCGAGCGGTGGATTCTCAATCTCTTAGCTTCCTAACTTCCCAACTTCCTCTTCTAGTTGTCCAGCTGAAGAAGCAGTTCCTGGGCGTTTTTATTTTCAGGGTTTTGATCCAGAAGGATTTGTACCTGTTCCCTGGCCTCCTGATTGCGGCCAAGAGCAATCAGGCTACCGGCCAATGAATAGCGTACATCACCGTTATCCGGGTTGAGCTGGAGATAGTTCTTAAGATGAATTACTACGTCTTCAAGTTTGTTCAATACATGCCCGGCCTGGACAAGGCCATAAAGGGCGACCATGCATTCTGGATTGATTTCCAGGGACTTTATGAACAGGTCAAATGCTTCTTCTGTGTTGCCTTTTTCCATTGCGATCAGTCCCATGCCGGCATAAGACTTGTCATTGGGCTCAACCTCGGCTGCCTTTTTGTATAAAGTCATGGCCTTTTCCAGCTCTCCCTTTTGCACGGCAATAGTTGCCAGGCCAAGGTAAGGGTCTGCATGGACACCATTGCTGCTGGCAGCTTTTTGATAATAGTCTTCTGCCTTGTCCAATTCGCCCATAAACAGATAGCATTCACCCAATT
Source organism: uncultured Desulfohalobiaceae bacterium (assembly GCA_913055195.1). Taxonomy (GTDB): domain Bacteria; phylum Desulfobacterota; class Desulfovibrionia; order Desulfovibrionales; family Desulfonatronovibrionaceae; genus Desulfovulcanus. The sequence goes on from CAJXJU010000077.1 coordinate 717, forward strand.
CTTTATTGATTTCATAATCCAGGTGACTCATAGTTTACCTCCATTTTTTTGACAGATTGTTTGCTTTTGCTTTTTGTTTTGCAAGAGCAGTGCCAGAGAAGAAGTTGAGAAATTCGAAAATATTTACCTTTTCCAGGCGAATCATTTCTTGACTGACTCAACTTTCTGAGGTGAAAAAAATGTTCAATATTTTCATCAGTTACAGATTTCGGAACTCAGAAAGTTGAGTTGACTGATTTTTTTAGGTCGTTATCATAATTTTTATCGTATAATTTAAGTGATTACTTTATACTTCGGATTTTGATATTCGGTTTAGCGCGTCCAGGCAGGACGCGCTACTGGTATAAGGAGGTCATCATGCCTATCTATGAATATTATTGTTATGATTGTCGAAAAATTCAAGAGTTAATTACATTTCGGGTAGGTCAGGAAGTTGATATTAAGTGTCCAGAATGTGGCGGGACAAGAATGAAAAAGCTTATTTCCCGGGCCAGGGTTAAGCTTTCAGAGGAGACGCGCCTGGAAAAGCTGGCTGATCCTGGTAGATGGGGAGATGTTGATGAAAATGATCCCCGGTCTGTGGCCAGGATGATTAAAAAGATGGGTGCAGAATTTGGAGAAGACTTTGATCCGGCAGAGGTTGATCAAATTATGGAAGAGAGCGTGACTGACGAGGGGGTGTGCACAAGTGGAACAGGAGTTGCATTTGAGGAAAGTGACGATGGGCTTTAACCTAACATTAAGTAAGGAGATAGCAAAATGAAGTCCTTGTTTGAAGATCACATTCAGCTTTCCGCCAAAGTTCTGGATTTGCGCATGATGCGTCAAAATATTGTCGCGTCAAACCTGGCCAATATAAATACACCTGGCTACAAGGCCAGGAGGCTGGAGTTTGAGGACAAACTTCAGGAAGCATTGCAACTGCATAAGAATAAGCGGTTGACCAGAACCAATGAGAAACATTTGCCTTTCAAGTTTGATCCGCAAAAGTTCGGCCCTGATTTCTGGAAAGACATTGAACCACGGGTGGTACAGGGCGAGGACAGGGTTGACCTGGATAAAGAGATGGCAGTGATGGCCAAAAATACAATGCTTTATAACGCCTTGACTCAGGTTATACATAGGGACTTTGCAGATTTAAAACAAATCATAACAGAAGGAGAAAAATAATGGATTTCATGACCATGCTGGATATAGGGGCTTCTGCCCTGAGCGCTGAAAGGACACATTTGAATGTTATTTCCATGAACCTGGCCAATGTCAATACCACTCAAACCCCGGAAGGGGGGCCATATCGACGCAAAAGCGTTGTTTTTAAGGAAGCGCCACTGACTCCTTTCAGTCGGGAGATGCAAAACGCTCTGGACAGAGAACTGCGCGGGGTCAGGGTAAAAGCTATTTTACCGGACAAACGACCATTTAAAAGGGTTTATGATCCTGGTCATCCAGATGCCGATGCTGAAGGATATGTCAATTATCCAGATATTAATGTGGTGGAAGAAATGGCCAATATGATGACGGCCATGCGTACTTATGAGGCGAATGTCTCGGCCATAACGTCGGCAAAGACAATGTTTAATAAAGCCCTTGAAATTGGCAAATAGTCTTGTAATTGGTGTATTTTTATAATACTGATGTCAATACTAACATAAGGAGTACAAAGATGGCTATTTCACCCCTGGCATTAAAGGCATATACCAATGCTATTCAGGCATCAAAAAATCTTGATATTCAAAAAAGTAAAAAAGAACATAAGACTTATGATTCTTTTACTGATACATTAAAAAAATCGTTGCAAAAGGTAAATGATTTACAAGAACAAAGAAATGAAATGATAGAATCATTTGCTGCTGGTGAGAAGCAAAACGTACATGAACTTATGATTACTTTACAGAAAGCTGGTCTGGCCATGCAGATGACAGCAGCAGTACGCAATAAAGTTCTGGAAGCATATAAAGAATTAATGAGAATACAGTTTTAGCAATAGCATGTGAACACATCGCCTATAAAAATTAATTTGTTGCGGGTGATTTTTTTGATGGGAGGAACATAATATGCCTGATAAATTGAAAGAGATATGGCAATATGTAGTTAATTTTTGGAATAAATTAACTTTAGCGCAGAAAGTATTGTATGCTGGTACTGCGGTATCTATAATAGTTGTCTTGTTAATTATTCTTATTATGGCTAATCAAAAAGAATATAAAGTTTTATATTCTAATTTATATCCAGAAGATGCTGCTCAGGTTGTTGAAATTTTGAAGAAACAAAAAGTAGATTATAAGCTTGCTGACGGAGGAAAAGCCATTCTGGTGCCCGCTGAAAAGGTTTATTCTCTGCGTTTGACTATAGCTTCGGAAGATGTGTTGCATGGACAGGGCGTTGGATTTGAAATTTTTGATCAAAATAAGATTGGCCAGACAGATTTTGTGCAGCGTATTAACTATCAGCGTGCTTTGCAGGGTGAGCTGGCCAGAACAATTATGGAATTTCCTGAAATAGAATCAGCAAGGGTGCATCTTGTTTTGCCACAAAAGAGTCTTTTTATTGAAGAGCAAAAAACACCTTCCGCTTCAGTTGTAGTCAAGTTAAAACGCAGACGTTCCTTAAAAAAAGAGCAGGTACAATGCATAGTAAACTTGATTACTACTGGCGTGGAGGGTATGACCCCGGATCATATAACCATCTCGGATACGCGCGGCAATGTGCTTTATGAGCCTGAATCAGAGCTTGATAAGTTGAGCGCTACTCAACTGGAATACCAGTTGAATTTGCAACGTCAACTGGAAAGGCGTATAGAACAGTTGCTTGCTCCCATTGTAGGCGGTCCCGAGCGGGTGATTGCGCGGGTGAATGCTGATCTGGATTTCAGTCAGAAAACAATTCACAAAGAACTTTATGATCCTGACACTCAGGTAGTACGTAGTGAGCAGAAAAGTGAGGAGAAAACCAAAGCCTCGGCCAATTATGATACTAATGTGCCAGAGCCAGCTTATAGGGGTGAGGGTTATGGAGGAACAGGGACCCTTACGGAAACGAATCGGAAATCCACTACTACTAATTATGAAATCAGCAAGGAAGAGCAGCAGATTATAGCGCCAATTGGAGAAGTGCGTAGATTGAGCGTTGCAGTTGTAGTCGATGGCAGGTATAAGAAAAATGAAGATGGTGACCTGGTGTATGTACCTCTTTCTGAGCAGGAATTGGCCAGGATAGAGGAACTGGTGAAAAATGCAGTTGGATTTGACCAGACCCGTGGTGATTCCATTGAAATATCAAATCTTTCATTTGGAATGAAAGGTCTGGAAGGAGGTAAAACCTGGATGGAACAAGTAGCCCTTTATTTTCAAAGCATAGGAAAGCCGATTTTAAACACTTTAATTATTCTCCTATTTATATTGCTGGTTGTGCGGCCAATTGTTCTTGCTATCCTCAAACCAAAGGTCATTGAGGAGGAAGAGGAGGTTGAAGAGTTAGAAAGCTTGCCAGAGCCAGAAGAGGAAGAAGAAAAACCCGGTTTACTGGATGCCTTTGATGAAGAAACGCTGGCCGCCATGGAAGAAAAAGATATGATAGAGGATCAGAAAGAACTGGCTATTCAGCTTTCCAACGAGCATTTTGATGAGGCTTTTGGTGTAATCAAAAGGTGGTTAAAGGAAGATATGGAGGAGGCATAGTTGGAAGCATATTCTGGCATTGAAAAAACAGCTATTTTGCTGCTCGCTCTGGGAGATGAATTCACTACACAGGTATTTAAGAAGCTCAATCGGAAGGACATTGCGGCCATTTCTAAAGCCATGCTTGAATTGGAGACTGTTTCCAGAGAAGATGCTGAAGAAATATTGCGAGAATTTAATCAGGCTGTTCTTCTGGGCAAAGAAATGGTATTGGGAGGCGAGGATACAGTAAGAAAGTTGCTGGAACATTTAGATGAAGAAACAGCAAAATATGTTGTAGATGCATTGGGTTTAGATTCTGGCCCTCCCTTATTTAAAGATTTGACAAAAGTAAGCCCCAAGATTCTGGCCCAGATTCTACGTAATGAGCATCCTCAAACCCTGGCCTTAATAATTGGCCATTTACCGCCAGAACATGCGGCAGAACTGCTTGAAAACTTACCTCCAGGGGTGAGGCCAGATGTTTTGATTCGTCTGGCCAAGCTGGAATCTGTCCCTGAAGATATGATAAGAGAAGTAGATAATGTTTTGCAAAGCCAGCTTATTGCGATAGGCGGAAAAGAAGGTAGAAAGGTTGGTGGCACTCATGCTGTGGCAGAGGTGCTCAATGCGGTGGAACATAGCATTGAAGAAGAAGTCCTTGCTGAAATTGAAGAAGAATCTGCTCAATTGGCTGAGGAAATCAGAGAGTTGATGTTTGTTTTTGATGATATCATTAATCTGGACGATCGGTCTATTCAGGAACTTCTTAAAGAAGTTAGTAATGAAGATTTAACCCTTGCTCTTAAAGCTGCCTCTGATGAATTAAAAGAGAAATTTTTTAAAAATATGTCAGAAAGAGCAGCCAACATGATCAGGGAAGATCTGGAGATTATGGGGCCGGTAAAACTTTCTGAAGTTGAAGCAGCTCAACAAAATATAATTAAAATAGTACGTCGTCTGGAAGCAGAGGGTCGTATTGTGATTGCAGGCAAGGGAGGAGAGGTCCTTGTTTAATAAAAGATTAAAAGGTAGAGTAATAGTGGGTCCTGGAAGTGAACCGCTTTCACAGGAGATGATGAAACGGCCAGAACAGCCCACTCTTATATCTCCAGAATTGGAAACTCAGTTCTGGCAACGTGTCAGGCTCAGGGTCGAGGAGAAGGCCCGCGAAATTATGGCCACATCTATAAGAGAAGCAGAAGAGATAAAGGCCAGGGCCCGGAAAGAAGGTTTTGAACAGGGTTATAAGGAAGGTTATGCAAAGGGTTTAAAAGAAGGTCAGGAAGAGGGACATGCAAAAGGACATGCAGAGGGATATACAGAAGGACTGGCAAAAGGCGAGGAGGAAGCCAGAAAAGAGGTTGAAAACAACTTCGCAAAGGAGATGGAAGAGCTGAAAGAAGACCTGAGTACAAGAATTGCTCATTTGCTGGCGGATATAGATGGACAAAAAGAGAAAATATGGAATGAGTTTAAAGAAGAATTGGTATTGTTGACAATAGTCAGTGTGGAAAAGATTTTTAACATAACTCTTAATGATCACAAGAAGGAAATTTTAAACAGTCTTTTTGATCAGGCAATGGATCAACTGGAAGATAAAAGGGAATTGTGTATCAAAGTAAATCCTGATGATGCAGAAATAATGCAAGAGGTGCTGGAAAAGGCCAGAGCTGAATATCCCCAACTGGATAAATGGCAGCTTAAAGCCGATCCCGCTATTGAACTGGGTGGGGTGATCCTGGAAAATGAAAATAGCATTATTAATAATACAATTGATGTTCGCTATGCTGAAGTGAAAAAAATTGTTGATCAGCTTGATGTTGAATAGTGAGCAGTGAGCAGTGAACAGTGAATAGTGAACAGTGAACAGTCTTAGCCCTTAGCCCTTCCTGGAGACATTTATGAAACCCACTGATTGTCTGGAACTTTTGC
>CAJXJU010000078.1 GCA_913055195.1 uncultured Desulfohalobiaceae bacterium
AGACTATTTAGATCGTTTCCTGAAATTGGAGTCTCTTCTTGATTCTATCTTAGAACTTATTGAAAAAGTTGAATATTTTTTCAACTCAGAAAGTTGAGTGAGGTTATAAAAAAGTAAATGAATTCTTTTTATGCTTTAGTAGATTGTAACAATTTTTATGTTTCTTGTGAACGGGTATTCAATCCCCGGCTTCGAAAACGGCCAGTAGTGGTCTTGTCCAACAATGATGGTTGTGTTGTGGCCCGTTCAGAAGAGGCCAGGGCACTGGGTATTGGCATGGGCGAACCATTTTTTCAGTGTAAAGGCCTTTTGCAAAGGCATGGGGGAGTAGCGCTTTCTTCTAATTATACCCTGTATGCAGATATGTCCACCCGGGTAATGGATGTTTTGTCCACCTTTATTCCTGATGTGGAAATCTATTCCATAGATGAGGCCTTTTTGTTTTTTTCCTATGCTGCTGATCCTGTTGCTCTGGGGCAGGAAATAAGAAAAAAGGTAAAAAAGTGGACAGGTATTCCTGTGTCCACAGGCATAGCCAGAACAAAAACCCTGGCCAAAGCAGCAGCCCATATCGCTAAAAAGACTCCTTATCTTGATGGAGTTTTTGTCCTTGAAAAACAGGAGGAAATCAAAAGGGCTTTAAAACAGATAACAATAGATGATGTCTGGGGAATCGGTCGCAATTACGCTAAATTCTTACGCTCCAGAGGAATTTTTACTGCTTTTGATTTTATCTGTCTGGAAAAAGATTTTGTACAACAACACCTTACTGTACGCGGAGTTGGCACTTTTCTGGAATTAAAAGGCATTCCGTGCTTTAACATGGAAATAGATGAAAAAAGACCCAAAAGCATTATTACTTCTCGCTCTTTTGCCAGTGAGGTTTATTCTTTAACTGATCTTAAGCAGGCCATTGCTACTTTTATTCACATCGGGGCGCAAAAATTGCGTCAAAAAAAGTTGCTCACCTCTTATGTCCATGTTTTTTTAAAGTCCAACCGTTTTAAAGAAAACTATTACTCTCGCCATAGTACCTTGCAGCTTATACCATCTACTAACTACACGCCGTTTTTAATTGAAAAGGCCCATCTAGCTCTGGAAAAAATTTATTCTCCGGATCATGGTTATAAAAAAGCTGGAATTATGTTTACAGGTCTTGAACCACAAAAAGGGCGCAAACTTACCTTTTTTGAACTGGATAAAAACAAGAGGCAAAAGCAGGAACAATTAATGCAGGTTATGGACAGGATAAACGCCAGATGGGGCAGGGGTACTTTGACAATAGCAGCCACAGGTCTGGAAAAGAAATGTTTTTCCCGTCGCGGCTACAAATCACCTGATTATACGACCAGATGGGAGGACCTGCCTGTTGTCAGAGCCGGTCATATTAGCTAAAAGCTGAAAATACTTTGCTCCAGATTCACCAGATGGTGCAGACGACTCCTTACAATTAAGCCTGGTAAAGGAGAAAAAATGATAGAAAAATATTCTTTTGGACAGATGGTCGTAAATGGGAAAAGATATACAAGCGATCTGAAAATCATCAAAGGCCAGGTTGTGCCCAATTGGTACCGCAAAAAGGGACATCTGGTTTTTCTGGAAGATATTGAGGACATCATCCAGGCCAGACCACGGATCCTCATTATTGGTAAGGGCAAGCCAGGCCTTTTACGAGTGGATGACAGTTTAAAAAAATTTCTGGAAAAACAGGGTATTTCCTTAATTGAACAAAGTACAGCCCGGGCCGTTGAGACTTTTAATAAACTTTACCCGGGAAAAGAGCCAGTGGCAGCAGGTTTTCATTTAACTTGCTAACCTTGTTGATGCAAAAATAGCATCCAGAAATATTGCCGCTAACTATCTGGCAAAATTAGAAGAGTTAGGGATAATCAAAGCGGTTTTTGATTGCCACAAAAGTTTACAGATTCAGGAAATAAGTTTAAGATATTATACTTATTAAACCAATTTTAGTTCAATGGATTAAACTAAATGAAAAGAATATTAGAAACAGCGTGCAGACTTTCAGCTTTAAAGCTTGCTCAACATCTGCCATCCTATAGAAGGTTCCTTTTTGATGTTGTAGAGAAGAGTCGGGCCAGAATTGTAGGACTTTATGGTGCAAGGGGAGTAGGGAAGACAACACTGATGCTTCAACTCCTTAAGACCCATAACTTACCTGTAAGAGAAGCCATTTACATCTCCTGCGACCATCCAATATTCAGCGGGATTTCTTTATTTGATTTTCTTGAAGAGTTTTCTCAAAAAGGTGGAAAAATAATTTTTATTGACGAAATTCACAAAATTCCTGAATTTCAAGTACATCTTAAATCTGCCTATGATTTTTTAGATTTGAGAATTATATTTTCTGGATCATCTGCTATATCTATTACCAATCCTGATTTTGCCAGAAGATTCTCCATGTATAAGGTTCCTATTTTCTCTTTGCGAGAATACATAGAATTGACGCAGGAAATATCTTTGCAAAGCTATTCATTAGTTGAAATTATAGAAAAACATGAAGATATAGCAATACATATTATCAACAATCTGCCTGATAAAAAGATACTAAAAGTTTTTTACGATTATAAAGAGCATGGAGCTTATCCGTTTTACTTTGAAGATCCAAAAAAATTTCTGGATAGGTTAAATGATACAATAAGCACAGCTTTGTATTCAGATTTAAGTGTTCTTTGTCATATAAGTCCTGACAAAATAAATACACTCAAAAAGTTACTTTTAACAATATGTGTTTCAAAGCCTCTGGAATTATCTGTTGAAAAACTGGCGAGTATAACAGGGATAACCAAGACAACCCTCTACAAATATATTGAATATCTTGCCAGAGCAGAACTAATTATTCTTATCCAGAACGAAGCCAAAAGGTTTAAGTCCATTAGAAAACCAGATAAGCTTTATCTGGCCAATACCAGTTTTTTAAAAGCCTTGTGTCTTGAAAGCGATGCAGGAACTGAAAGGGAAACTTTTTTTGCATCTTTGATGAAATATAAACATGCCCTGTATTACACGAACAAAGGAGATTTTCTGGTGGATGAAAAGTATGTCTTTGAAATAGGGGGCAAAAATAAGGATTTCAGCCAGATAAAGGAGTTAAAAAATGCATACCTGGCGGTTGACGATATAGAAATAGGATTTGGCCGTAAAATTCCTTTATGGTTGTTTGGTTTTTTGTATTAAGGATTCGCCTGCAAAAAGGGACTTTTTGCAGGCGACTCTATTATGGAGTAAAATATGCGTAATATCCCGTATGGAGAGGCAAATTTCAGGAAGTTACGTCTGGAAAATAATTTGTATATTGACAAAACTCGTTTTATAGAACTTCTGGAAAATAGGCATATAAAACGAGGAATCTTTTTGCGACCGCGTCGTTTTGGCAAAAGTTTGTGGATTTCAACATTATGGCATTACTATGATGAATATTATAAAGATGATTTTGAAGTTTTATATGGAGATTTATATATAGGTAAGAATCCGACTAAATTGAGAAATAGCTATAAAATATTATTTCTTGAGTTTAGCGGGATAGAGACAGAAAATATCGCAGGTATAAGGCATAGGTTTAATGTTAAGATTAAGAATGCAATAGAGAAATTTTTAGAACGGTATAACTTTCCACAAAATAAAATTAGAAAAATAGAAAATATGGAACTGGCAGAGGATATATTAGATGAATTTTTAAATATTACAGCAAGTGAAAAGGTTTATCTCTTAATAGACGAATATGATCATTTTGCCAACGCGGTTCTGGCAGAGAGCATGGATAGGTTTCTGGAGATAGTAGGTAAAGGCGGATTTGTGCGGACATTTTATGAAGTGATAAAGACGGGAGCGATGCTTGGAGTGTTTGATAGGATATTTATTACAGGAGTAACTCCTATCACAATGGATAGTTTAAGTAGTGGTTTTAATATCGCAGAAAATATTTCACTGGATAAAAATTTTAATGAGATGTGCGGCTTTACGCAGGCAGAAGTTGATTATTTTTTGAAAGAAACAGTGTTTAAGATATGTAAGAATATAGACAGAGAAAAGATACGAGACGATATAAAGAATTTTTACAATGGTTATCTATTTTCACCTCAGGGAGGTCAGAAAGTATATAATGCCACATTAATAAATTATTTTTTAAAGAAATTTGATTTTGAAGAATGTCAGTATCCCTTTCAGATGCTGGATAGCAACATAGCAACAGATTATAAGAATTTGATGGCTTTGTTTGCCATAGGGGATAGGGAAAAGAATTATGAAGTTTTAGAAGAGTTTGTGGTAGAAGGGGAGACAACAGGCAGGATAAAAGACAGATATGAACTGGATCATGGATTTGATAGGGATGATTTTTTAACCTTGCTGTTTTGTCTGGGCTTTATAAGCATTAAGGAACGGTTTGGCAGAAGATATAAATTTGAGATTCCCAATTATGTGATCAGGCAATTGTATTTTGATTATTTTCGTTATGAGCTGGATAAAAGAGCCAGATTAAAACTGGATAGCAGGCAATTGGAAGATGGATTGTATGAACTGGGAGTAAAAGGAAAAATAGAAGGTTTTGTGCAGGAATTGGGCAGGGTAGTCAAGCATTTGTCCAATAGAGATTTTATGAAGTTTGAGGAGAAACATTTCAAGGCCATAGTGCTTACTTTGTTGTCGTATCTGGATGTTTATTTTATTAGAAGTGAAAGTGAGATAAACAACAAGTATCCTGATATAATGTTGCTCAGGCGGAGTCCGTATGAGGCTGATTTAAAGTATGAGTATCTGTTTGAACTGAAATGGGCGCGTAAGGGAGAATTTGAGTTAAAGAAAAAGGAAGGGATGAAACAGGTAAAAATGTACCTGGAGTTGCCAGACCTGAAAGAAAATCAGGATTTAAAGGCGTATGTGCTTGTAGGAAGTAAGGAAGGGGTGGAAGCAATTGAGGCTGGATGATTGGTGCAGGAGAAAATTTTATGAAATTAATCCATAATAGTGGAAATGAGCGAGTGATAGATTTTATCCGACCATTTTTGAAGCGTGATCATCAACTCCACATAATTACATCGAAATTTTCTCTTTTTGCCTTTGCTGAAATACTGAACAGGGCATTTCAACTGGTAAATTGTCGTCATCATCTTTTTAAAGAAAAGAATGATACGCTGGATGAAGAACAGATTGTCAAGGCTGCTACAGGTATTCATGAAACCAAAATGTGGAATTAGAGCGTAATGAGCTTTTGAGACAGTTGGCAAATTAATGGAGAGGAATAATGATGAAAAAGATTACTCTTGAGCATCCTGAAAGCAAGTCTGCTGATTTGATTGCAGAGAATATAGAAAAATTAAAAAGTTTGTTTCCAGAGCTTGTTACAGAAGGCCCCAATGGAGTCTCTATAAATATTGATGTGCTTAAGCAATTGGTGGGGGATCAGACAGTTACGGATTGTGATGAAAAATACGGCCTTAACTGGTTTGGCAAAAGACGTGCCCGGCAACTGGCCTTAACGCCGTCAACCGGGACTTTACGTCCCGCACCAGAGGAAAGTGAAAATTGGGATACTACGCAGAATATTTTTATTGAAGGGGACAATCTGGAAGTTCTGAAGTTGTTGCAAAAGAGTTATGCAGGCAAAATTAAGATGATTTATATTGATCCGCCGTATAATACTGGTAAGGATTTTATTTATAAAGACGATTTCCGTGACAATATTCGCAATTACAAACGGTTGACCGGACAGGTGGATGAGGAAGGCTCACCTCTTACCAGTAATCCTGAAACCAGCGGTAGATTTCATACTGATTGGCTGAATATGATGTATCCGAGGTTGAAGTTGGCGAGGAATTTGTTGCGGGAGGATGGGGTAATTTTTATTTCTATTGATGACAATGAAGTGTCGAATTTGCGAAAGTTGTGTGATGAGATTTTTGGTGAAGAAAATTTTGTAAGTCAATTTACAATTCGTAGTAATCCAAGAGGATCGCAAGCAAGTAAACATATTGCAGTAGAACATGAATTTATTTTAGCTTATGCGAGAAATTATGAATTTGTAACAATCCCAGGATATGCAAAGACAGAAGAAGATTCTTCTTATAATTTTGTAGATAAACGAGGTAGATATAGGTTGTTAGGATTACGTCAGAGAGGTGGAGCATGGCGGCGAGAAGATAGACCAGATATGTATTATCCAATATTTGTTAATCCTAATGATGGAACTGTGTCACTTGAAGAGTCCGATATATATTATAAAAAAGTATTACCGCAACGTCCTTCTGGAGAGGATGGAAGGTGGACGTGGGGTAAGAA
>CAJXJU010000079.1 GCA_913055195.1 uncultured Desulfohalobiaceae bacterium
TTGATGTACGTTTATTTATATCTATAAAATATTGTAAATAAGCCAGATTATTATGAATATATATTGCCTTATCATATGGATTTTGAATTGTATTATATGTATTTAATATCTGATTTAATTCAGCTTCAAGTGAATTTTTATCTGTTAATGGTGTATAATCTGTACCAGTAATAAGAATTTGTTGATTTCTTGCTATACCTATTTGGGTATTATCTAATAATCCGTGTGCTAAAATAGTATGAATTTGTCTTATTGTAAGTTTATTGATTTGAATATTTTTTTCTGTAGTAATATAGTCATAAGCTTTTTTGAGATTAATGAGCATTTGTGCATCATAAAATTGTTTACCAGCAGCAGTAATGCCATAAGTAAGTAATGTTAATGCTTCTTCTTTGGTATATGTATTTCCTTCTATTTTAGCGGATGCAAAAATAAAATCAAATCCATATTTATTGACTATTGATGGATTGTTAAAAAATTCTTTAAGAGTAAATTGATTATTTAGATTGTCAAGATGTTTTACTTCATCGGGAGTAAATATTGGCTTATATTTAAGATAATCGTGATTGAATTTCATTTTACTCAAGACACATTTTACCATAATTTGCGCCTGGTTGAATTGGATAATCTCCATTAAAACAGGCAAGACAGTAATTTTGCGAATATTTTACTGCAGATAAAAGTCCCTCAATGCTTAAATAGTGCAATGAATCAAGGCCGATAAATTTGGCAATGTCTGACACGCTATGATTACTGGCAATAAGCTCCCCTTTAGAAGAAAAATCAATGCCATAATAGCAAGGGTAACGAATAGGAGGACAACTGACGCGCATATGAATTTCTCTGGCGCCTAATTCCCGCAGTTTCTTAACTCTGGTTCGGATAGTTGTTCCGCGGACTATGGAGTCTTCAACAATAATGATTTTTTTATTTTTAATCATGCTGGCCACAGGATTTAACTTGATTCGTACTCCAAAATCACGCATGTCCTGAGATGGCTGAATAAAGGTTCGGCCCACATAGTGATTTCTGATCATGGCCACTTCAAAAGGAAGCCCTGATTGTTGAGCATAGCCAACTGCCGCATAAACTCCTGAATCTGGAAACGGCATGACAAAATCTGCCTCCACAGGGGCTTCTTCAGCCAGGATCTGCCCCATTTTTTTTCTGGCGCTATAGACCTCTTCATCAAAAACAATTGAATCTGGCCGGGCAAAATAGATAAGCTCAAAGATACATGATTTTTGCTTTTCTGGTTCAGCATACTGGATGCTGGTAAGTTTTCCGTCTTCAATAATGACCATTTCTCCTGGCCGAATGCAACGTAAATATTCAGCCTCCAGCAGGTCAAAGGCACAGGTTTCCGAGGCAATGACGTAAGAAGCTCCTACCCTGCCAATGGATAGTGGCCTGAAGCCATAAGGATCCCGCAGGGCAATCATTTTATTGTTAATCAACAAAATAAGGCTGAAAGCCCCTTTTATTTTGGCAAGAGTTTTAATTAAAGCGTCTTCAACAGTTGAGGAGTTTAAATTTTTGGCCAGAAGATGCATGACGATTTCACTGTCCATTGTGGTCTGGAAAATAGATCCACTTTCTTCCAGCTCTTTTCGCAGTTCATATGTATTGACCAGGTTGCCGTTGTGGCCAATAGCCATTCCCATATCTTTAAATTTAACCAGAAAGGGTTGGGCATTGCGGATGAGTGATGCTCCGGTAGTGGAATAGCGAATGTGACCAATGGCTATGTCACCTTTTAATTGATGACCAAGGTGTTTTTCTGTAAAAACATCAGCAACCAGGCCCATGCCTTTTTGCTCTCTTAATTTCGTTCCATCCCAGGTGACAATGCCTGCGCTTTCCTGTCCCCGATGCTGCAATGCATACAGGCCAAAATAAGCCATGCGTGCTGCTTCAGGGTGTCCATAAATGCCAAATAGCCCGCAATATTCCTTTTTAGTGTTCATTGTGTGTTAGATTTAGGGTTTTATAGTGAATAATATTCCTGGATACTTTTCACTTCTAAGCCACAACTCGACTTTTCTTTAATGGCAAGAGCAATGGCCCTGGCTCCAGCAATGGTTGTTGTATAGGGTATCTGATACAGTATGGTTGCCTGTCTTAATGATGATGAATCCTGGACGGTTTTTTTATCAGATGAAGTATTGATAAGCAGGTCTATTTCTCCGTTTTTAATGTGGTCAATGACGTTGGGGCGTCCTTCATAGACCTTGTTCACCACCTGGACAGGAATGTTATTTTTTTGCAGGAACCTGGCAGTGCCTCTGGTAGCCATAATTTTGAATCCTATTTCATCAAAGATTTTAGCAACAAACACACTTTCTTTTTTATCACGGTCATTGACCGAAATAAAAACCGTGCCTCTGGAAGGAAGTATCTGTCCAGCCCCCATCTGACTCTTCATGTAGGCCAGGCCAACATTTTTATCTATACCCATGACCTCACCAGTCGAGCGCATTTCAGGCCCAAGTAAGACATCCACGCCAGGAAACCTGTTAAAAGGCATGACAGCTTCTTTTACTGAGAAATATCCTCCTTTGCGCATTGACCAGGGGTCCAGCTCTTTGAGCTTTTTGCCAAGCATTATTTTTGTTGCCAGTTTTGCCAGTGGCACGCCTGTGGCCTTGCTCACAAATGGTACTGTTCTTGAGGCCCTTGGGTTTACTTCCAGGATATAGACCAGATTATCTTTAATGGCGAACTGGATATTCATAAGGCCAACGACTTTGAGCTCTCTGGCCAGGGCCTTTGTTTGCCTTTCAATTTCATTTATCAGCACTTGATTTATGGAATGGGGAGGCAATACACAGGCTGAATCACCAGAATGTACTCCAGCTTCTTCAATATGTTCCATGATTCCAGCTACATAGGTATCTGTACCATCACTTAGGGCATCAACATCTATTTCAATGGCGTTTTCTAAAAATTTGTCAATGAGAATGGGATGTTCTGGCGAGACATAAGCTGCTTCTTGAAAGTAGCTTTTCAGATCCTGGTCATCATAAACGATCTCCATTGCGCGACCGCCCAGTACATAAGATGGTCGAACAACAACCGGGTAGCCAATTTTTTCTGCGATTTGAAGTGCCTGATCCAGAGACATAGCCGTGCCATTAGGCGGTTGGAGTAAATTCAATTTCTGGATCAGTGCCTGAAACCTTTCCCGGTCTTCAGCCCTGTCAATGCTGTCAGGTGAAGTACCCAGAATTTTTACCCCGGCCCTGAGCAAAGGCACGGCCAGATTGAGCGGTGTTTGTCCACCAAACTGGACAATCACCCCGTCTGGTTGTTCAAAATCAATGATATTCAAAACATCTTCAAAGGTTAGTGGTTCAAAATATAACCTGTCAGAGGTATCATAATCAGTGCTTACAGTCTCTGGATTGGAGTTAACCATGATGGATTTGATACCCATTTCTTTAAGGGCAAAAGAGGCATGTACACAGCAGTAGTCAAATTCTATTCCCTGGCCAATTCTGTTGGGACCACCACCGATAATCATGACCTTTTTTTCGTTTTTTACCTCTACTTCCCTGCCCTGTTCGTAAGTTGAGTAAAAATAAGGGGTATAGGCTTCAAATTCAGCCGCGCATGTATCAACCAGATAAAAAACTGGCTCTATGCCCAGTTTTTTTCTTATTCTTCTAATGTCTTCTTCACTTTTTTTCCACAAGGTAGCCAGTTGTTGGTCTGAAAAGCCAAGTTTTTTGGCTTCAGCAAGAATTGTGCGCAGTCTGGCATTATCTATTGTAATGCTTTCTTCCAGGCTGAAATTTTTTAATCTTGTTTCAAATTTAACTATTTCCTCAATTTGGCGCAAAAACCACAGATCAATACCTGTGAGGTTGTTAATTTCTTCGCAGCTCATTCCTTTGAGAAAGGCATGTCTGATGGCAAAAATTCTTCTGGAATTGGGGGTAATGAGTCTGGCGCGGATTTCATCAAGACCAGGTAAATTTTGATTGAAAGTTTTACCCAGACCAGGATAGCCAATTTCCAGTGAGCGCAACCCCTTTTGCAATGCTTCTTTGAAAGTTCTGCCAATGGCCATGGTTTCGCCCACACTTTTCATGGCTGTGGTTAAATAGTCTTCTGCGCCAGGAAATTTTTCAAAGGTAAAGCGTGGAATTTTAATGACACAATAGTCAATGGTTGGCTCAAACGAGGCCATTGTTTCTTTTGTGATGTCATTGGGAATTTCATCCAGGGTATAGCCTACGGCTAATTTGGCAGCTATTTTGGCAATGGGAAACCCTGTTGCCTTGGAGGCCAGGGCTGATGATCTGGAAACCCTGGGGTTCATTTCAATAACAACCATTTCTCCATTTTCCGGATTGATGGCAAATTGAACATTAGAACCACCGGTTTCCACTCCAATTTCACGCATAATAGCGATGGCAGCGTCACGCATGTGCTGGTATTCCATATCAGTCAGTGTTTGCGCGGGCGCTACAGTTATTGAATCACCTGTATGCACTCCCATTGCGTCGATATTTTCTATGGAGCAAATAATTACGCAGTTGTCATTTTTGTCGCGCATTACCTCCAGTTCAAACTCTTTCCAGCCTAAAACTGATTGCTCTAACATGACTTCGTGTTTCAGGCTGGCTGCAAGCCCCTGAGAGGCAATTGTTTCCAGGTCTTCCTGGTTGTATGCTATTCCGCCTCCTGTTCCTCCAAGGGTGAAAGCCGGACGAACTATAATAGGAAATGGTATGATTTTGCTCCACTTTTTGACCTCGTCCATGCTCCTGGCTATGCCGCTTTTTGGCACCTTAAGCCCAATCTTTTCCATGGCCGCGCGAAACTCAAGCCTGCTTTCAGCTTTTTTGATGACAGGCAGTGATGCGCCTATAAGTTCTACACCGTATTGATCCAGGATTCCGCTTTCAGCCACAGCCACTGCTGTGTTTAAGCCTGTTTGACCACCAAGTGTTGGCAAAAGTGCGTCTGGTCTCTCCCTGGCTATTATCTTAGCTACTGTGTCAGGCTCAATTGGTTCAATATATGTCTTGTCTCCAAGTTCAGGGTCAGTCATAATTGTTGCAGGATTAGAATTGACTAAAATGACCTCATAACCTTCTTCTTTAAGGGCTTTAATGGCCTGTGTTCCTGAATAGTCAAATTCACATGCCTGACCAATAACAATAGGTCCCGAGCCGATGACCATAATTTTTTTTATGTCGCTTCTTCTGGGCATAACTCTATTTGTAGGTTAAAGGTTTAATACGCAAACAAATATTATCCCTTCTCTTATCTATAAGTTTTTTTTTGCTTAGTTCATCCAGAATAAGATCACATTCTTGAGAAGAATATCCTGTCAGTGAGGGTAACAGCTCCTTAGCTTTACCTATGTTACCGATTGAATCCAGGTAATAGAGATTGGCCAGAATAAATTTTTCCTCAGTGTTCAAGTTATTTGTCCCAAAAATTTTGGCGCGAAAATTTTCCGGGAGATTTAGCAGCCTTTTTAATTTTGAGCGAGCGAAAAATTCATCTATGCTCATGGTCTGTGCTTCTCTTAGATGTATTGCTTGACATGGTCAATGAGTCTATTTACATAATTTGAAAGTTAGGAGGAATGAACTTATGAGTCCAAAACCCATTGATCAATTTCCACCAGGTAGCCGTGTAAAAATAGTAGCCTTAAATGCAGGTTGTTCAGCCAGATCAAAGCTTTATTCCCTCGGATTAATACCTGGCACAGAAGTTATTATCAATAATTCAGGTTGTGGCCCGTTTAAGTTAAAGGTTAGAGAAACTGATCTGGTTTTAGGTTATGGCCTGGCTCAAAAAATTCTTGCTTATGATAGCCAGTCAACAACCTCTAAAAAATCTTAAAAAATTTTATGCACGAAGTAAGTTTGCAACAAACAATAAATGATTACCTGACTGGCGAGGAAATAGAGCTTACAACCTACGAGGATATTCGCCAGGCCCTGGCAAAAATTCTAGTCCAGGAAAAAGGTTATCCCAGGGAAAATATTTTCCCAAAGGTTGAGCTTAAGTTAGATATTGCTGAACCAGGTAAAAAAACATTTACTATAACTTTAGATTTTATTGTTAAGGATCAAGAAAAGCCAGTTATGCTTCTGGCCTTTTGCGCAGGAGAAGTCTCATCTTATGTACGTCAATATATATCTGTTGCCCGTTTATTTGAGCCTCCTATTCCTTTAGTTCTTGTTGCTGATACTAATGATGCCC
>CAJXJU010000080.1 GCA_913055195.1 uncultured Desulfohalobiaceae bacterium
GCAGACAGCCTACAAAAACGCCCACTGCTAAACCTGAAGCAATGGAATGGGGCGGGGCCTTGATCCTGACTATCCTTAAATACCAGTACTTGAGATATCTTTTTAATTTTACCCACAAACGATTCAACTTCTAGCCTCTGCTATATGAAAAAAGAAGTTGCCCCTCTTCATAACTCATTGAGTCTGAGATCTAAATTCCTCTTTGAGTAATTTTTGGGCCAGGGGGAAAATACTCTCCCGGCCACAAAACAAGTGATCTGGGGTCGTGCCAAGCAGGGCATGTGGAAGTACCTCATCCATATGCCTTACTTTAATAATCTTAAAACGTTTAAGCACATTGTCAGGCACTTCTTTCAGGTCACGCTCATTATCTTCTGGAATGATGACTTCAGAAATCAAACCTCGGCGCGCGGCCAAAAGCTTTTCTCTAAGCCCTCCAATAGGCAATACCCGTCCACGCAAAGTAATTTCGCCGGTCATGGCCAGATCGTTACGCACCGGCAAGTTCAAAAGTGCAGAAACAAGACTGGTGGCCAGGGTTATACCTGCTGACGGGCCATCTTTGGGTGTTGCGCCTTCAGGTATATGAACATGGATATCAATTTCCTTGTAAAAATCAGGTTTTAGCCCAAACATCTCTGAGCGAGAGCGGACATAGCTAAAAGCGGCCCTGACACTCTCCTGCATTACTTCGCCAAGCTTTCCGGTAATCTCAATTTTGCCTGTCCCGGGCATAAGTGCCACTTCCACCAGGAGAAGCTCCCCGCCAACTTCAGTCCAGGCCAGACCAGTGGTCACGCCAACCAGCGGAGCCTCTTCCCTCTCACCATGACGCACCTTGGGCACCCCTAAATAACCACTGATATTGGATTTGGTCACCTGAATCTTTTTGTCCAGGTCCTTTGCCTGGAGTAGTTTTTTTGCAACCTTACGACAAATAGAAGCAATTTCTCGCTCCAGATTTCTGACACCTGCTTCTCTGGTATAATGACGAATAATCTCTAAAATAGCACCATCAGAAATAGTGACATTTTTCTTATTCAGACCATGCCCTTCAAGCTGTTTGGGCCACAAAAAATGTCTGGCTATCTCCTTTTTCTCCGTCTCCAGATATCCGGGCAGCTTAATTATCTCCATTCTATCCTGCAGGGGCAGAGGTATAGAGTGAAGACTATTGGCCGTTGTTATAAAAAAGATGTTGGAAAGATCATAATCCAGATCAAGATAATGATCATTAAAGGCATAGTTTTGCTCTGGGTCCAGTACCTCAAGCAAAGCAGCAGAAGGATCCCCACGGAAATCAGTACTCATTTTATCAATTTCATCCAGGCAAAAGACAGGATTATTATATTTAACGCGCTTTAAACTCTGGATAATCTTACCTGGTAGCGCGCCCACATAAGTGCGACGATGTCCTCTTATTTCTGCCTCGTCGCGTACCCCACCAAGAGATAAACGAACAAACTCCCTTTGCATGGCCCGTGCAACAGACCTGGCCAGAGAGGTTTTACCCACCCCGGGTGGTCCTACAAGACAAAGAATAGGGCCTTTTGTCCTGTCAACCAGGCTTTGTACTGCCAGGTATTCCAGTATCCTTTCTTTGGGCTTTATAAGTCCATAATGATCTTCATCTAAAATCTTTTCCGCGCTAACAATATCAATCTCTGTTTTTTGCAGCTCGTTCCAGGGCAGGGCAAGGATCCAATCTACATAATTATGTAAAACAGTATATTCAGCCGAATTGGAAGGCATCATGCGCAGTTTCTTTATCTCTTCCAGGGCCTTTTCCCTGGCTGCCTCTGGCATGTTCTTTTCTTTGACCTTTTTTTCCAGCGCATCCAGTTCAGCCCTGGAGTCTGTTTCCCTGCCCATCTCTTTGTAAATGGCCTTTAACTGCTCAGAAAGATAATAATCTCTCTGATTCTTTCCCATCTGCTTTTTAATCCTGGTCTTAATTTTACTCTCCAGGGAAAAGACCTCTATTTCTCCCTCCAGATAGGAATATGCCTTTTCAATGCGCCTGCATGGATTTGTTTCTTCCAGAACCTCTTGTTTCTTCTTGAAATCAATCTTCAAATGAGGCATCAAAGCATCTGCCAGCGGCCCTGGTTGATGGATTGTGGATATGGACAAAATTGTTTCTCTGGCTATTTTGCCATTGATCCGGCCATATTCTTCAATGGCCTCATGCGTGGCCCGCACCAGTGCCTCACCCTCTAAATCATCCATATCTCCTTCAGTATCCAGAAGAGGCCGCGTTAAAACCAGGGGCACAGCGTGTTCAAAATCCACTTTCTCAGGTTCTATGGTTGCCCTGTATAATCCTTCAAACAATACCTTAATTGTTCCATCCGGGAGTCTGAACATCTGAAGCACCCTGCTCACACAGCCGATAGAATAAATATCAGCATTCCCGGGCTTTTCAATTTTCGGATTTTTTTGGGCCACTAAAAAAATCTTCTTGTTATGCTCACTCAAGGCTGACTCTATTGCCTTAACAGACATTTTTCGCCCTACAAACAGGGGGATTATGCTCCCCGGAAACATGACCACTTCTCTAAGGGTCATCAACGGCAACAATAGTTCTTTATGACTATCATCCTGACCAATAATATAAATTTTTTCCATCAAGCCTCCTACGCTGATTTAACTTCCTGCTCATAAAACAGTATCGGTTCGAGACTGTTCTCCACAACAGCCTTATTTATCAGGCATTCTCTCACCCCTTTCATGGAGGGAATTTTATACATAATGTCCAGCATAATTGTTTCCATGACATTTCTTAAGCCCCTGGCGCCTGTTTTTCTCTCCAATGCCTCCCTGGCAATGGCTTTCAATGAATTTTTAGTAAATTTTAAGCGCACATTGTCAAGCTCAAACATTTTTTTATACTGCTTAACCAGAGCGTTTCTTGGCTCAGTCAAAATACGTACCAGATCATCTTCTGAAAGCTCATGCAAAGAGGTGATTACTGGAATACGGCCCACAAATTCCGGGATAAGGCCAAACTTAATCAGGTCTTCCGGATGAATCTGCTTTAAAAGCTCATCCGCTCCCATTTTCTTTTTATGGCTAATCCTGGCCCCAAACCCCATGGCGCTTCCCTGCAACCGCTGCTGAACAATAGTTTCCAGTCCAATAAAAGCTCCCCCAACGATAAACAGAATATTGGAGGTATCGAGCCTTATATATTCCTGTTGCGGATGCTTACGGCCTCCTTTGGGCGGGATATTAGCTTCTGTGCCCTCAATAATCTTTAATAAGGCCTGCTGCACACCTTCACCGGAAACATCTCTGGTAATAGAAGGGCTATCAGATTTACGCGCAATCTTATCTATCTCATCTACATAAATAATGCCCTTAGACGCTGCCTCCAGATCATAATCAGCATTTTGAACCAATTGAACCAGAATGTTTTCCACATCCTCGCCAACATAACCCGCCTCAGTCAAAGTGGTTGCGTCTGCAATGGCAAAGGGCACATTGAGGACACGGGCCAGGGTCTGGGCAAGAAGAGTTTTCCCTGAACCAGTCGGCCCGACAAGAAGAATATTGCTTTTGTCCAGTTCCACGTCATCATTTTTAAAGTCAGCATATTGAATCCTTTTGTAATGATTATAAACAGCAACGGAAAGAACCTTTTTGGCTTCATCCTGGCCAATGACATAATCATCAAGAGCCCTTTTTATCTCAGCCGGGGGCAAGATTTCTCCGTTTTCAAAGCCCTCCTTTATATTGTCCTGAGCAATAATTTCATCGCACAGGGCCACACACTCATTGCAAATAAATACGTCAGGACCGGCAATCAATCGCTCAACTTCATCCTGGCTTTTCCCGCAAAATGAACAACATAAATTATAAAGATAAGGCCTCTTCTCGTTCGCCATAAATCACCTCGTTAAATTAAAAAATATATGTACATGGTTTATTCTGCCAGTTAACCGCTCAGACTCTCTATCTCGGCCCTGGAAGTCAGGACATGATCTATTAATCCATATTCTCTGGCCTCGCTAGCGCTCATAAAATAATCACGTTCTGTATCCTTTTCCACTTTGGCCAGTTCAGCGCCTGTGTGTTTAGCTAAAATCTCGTTCAGAGCAGCTTTAAGGCGAATAATCTCTCTGGCCTGAATATCAATATCTGTGGCCTGTCCCTGAAAACCACCCATGGGCTGATGAATCAATATGCGGCTATGTGGCAGTGAATAACGCATCCCCTTTTTCCCTGCCGCCAGAAGCAGAGCAGCCATGCTCGCTGCCTGGCCCAGACACAACGTAGCTACAGGAGCTGAAATATATTGCATGGTGTCATAAATGGCCATGCCAGCGGTGACAGAACCACCAGGGGAATTGATATAAAAATTGATTTCCTTTTCTGGATTGTCAGACTCTAAAAACAACAGTTGCGCACAGATAAGATTGGCTACATTATCATCTATAGGTGAGCCTAAAATAATAATTCTGTCTTTAAGCAACCTTGAATAAATATCATAAGCCCGTTCTCCCCTGCCTGTTGTCTCAATGACCATAGGAATATTATAATATGACATGATCTACTCCTTTAGGGATATATGTTTGTAGCAAAAAAATCTCTGACTTTAAAGCTGGTGAAATAAAATCAAGAGGCTGGAAAATATGAGGTATCAGAAGAGGCAAACCCGGGCAGGGCATGACCCCGCCCGGTTGATTTTATTCTTCAGATTTACTTTCTTCAGAGGGTTCTTCCTCCCGTTCGTCATCAGAGCCAGGCGGTACCAATTTTATTCTGGCATTTTCGTAAATCAAATTCATGGCCTTATCAGCCAGAACCTTATCTTTTAAAGCAATCATAAGATTGTTTTGCTCATAGAAATTCTTCAAGGCCGCAAAATCCTGTCCGGTAGTGTAAGCTATTTTTTGCAACTCAACATCCAATTCTTGAGGCTGCACAGTCAGCCCTTCTTTCTGGGCCACGGCCAATAAAAAAATCTGGGATTTTACAATCTCTTCAGCTTCAGGACGAAACTCCTCTTGCAGTTCCTCTAAAGTCTTGCCCAGAGATTCAAAATTTTTGCCCTGCCGCTCAAGTTTACCCTTCAGTTCCGCAATCTTTTGCTCAACATGGCTTTGTACCAGAGACTCAGGCAATTCAAAATCCACTTTTGCCTTTAACTCATCCAGAAGCTTCTTCTGGGCCACACTCCTGGTTAATTCCTTCCTGGTAGCCATATAAGACTTTTCAATGGCCTCTCTAAGTTTCTCAATAGATTCGTAGCCACCAGCCTTTTGGGCAAGTTCATCATCTATATCAGGAAGCTTCCGTTCTTTTATAGTGTGCAAATGAACTTTCATCAGCACTTTCTGGCCGGCCAATTCTTTATTAATGAAGTCTTCCGGCAAAACCACCTCGCCTTCTCCGCTCTGGCCCGGCTTTAAGCCCATGACGATCTCTTCAAACTCAGGCAAGGCATTACCTTCGCCCAGGGTCATCTGGAAATTCTGGGCCTTAACGCCCTCTATTGGCTTCCCGTCTTTAAAAGCCTCAAAATCAATAACCACTGCATCGCCTGCTTCTGGATGGCGATCCTCTTCAATAACAATAAACTCGGCCAGCCTTTCTCTCAAACGCTCAATAACAGCCTCTACCTCTTCCTTCTTTACCTCAACCTCTTCTTCCTCTACTTCCAGCCCCTTATATTCAGGCAGCTCAAATTCAGGAGCCACTTCAAAACTAAAGGAATAATTAAACTCCTGGCCCTTGACCAGTTCTTTGGCATCAACATCAATCCTGGACAGAGGAGCCAGCTTCATCTCGCTTAAAATCTCATTGATATGCAAATTAATCAAATCAGTAGTGGCTTCATTATAAATCTGCTTCTTAAATCGGCCTTCAATAATTGAGGAGGGCACTTTACCTTTGCGAAAGCCTTTAATGTCAGCATCCTTGCGGTACAGGGCCACTGTAGCGGCAATGGCAGCATTTACTTCTTCAACTGGCACCTGAACATTTACTTTTCTCTTAACTGAGGATAACTCCTCAACTTTATACTCCATGAAAAATCTATCCTCCTTTATTAGTGATGGTGTCTGGTTTAAAGGATGAAGGATGAGGGATGAAGGATGAAATTCTTCTTTGTCATGCAAAAAGTTACGCAAAATTTAAAAAACTTTCTTACGCCCATTTAATCCACTCACTCAACTTTCGGAGTTCCGAAAGTTGAGAAATTCGAAATCCGAATATCGA
>CAJXJU010000081.1 GCA_913055195.1 uncultured Desulfohalobiaceae bacterium
GCAAAAAGAAGTTTAAATTTACCACAGCAGATCGTTTGTTATACAGGACAAGATACCTGACAGAAGGGGTATTTCTGGGCAGCAAGCACTTTGTCAAAGAGCAATTTCAACGATTTAAGGATAAATTAAAGATAGAAAAGGACAGACAACCACATAAGATATCAGGTTTTGAAGATATTTATTCCTTCAGGCAGACGCCTTAAAAAAATGTACATAAAGTTACCCTGTGCATCCTGACACCAATAATTTTTTTATATCAGACTACTTTCCTGTCCCTGTCCCTTTTACTCTTTTTACTTCTGGATGACGGTAAGTCAAACGCAACGATATATTCTTCTCCTTCACGCATTCTGGCTGATAGCTGATAGCTGATTATTATTGGGGGATATTATCCTCCTGTCCCTTTTTATTCAATATTCAATACAACAAATTTTAATCATTTTTCGCGTCCTGGCTAAGTATATGTTTTATTTCCTCCAATTCCTTTTTGATCTCCTGAACAAGTCCTGCCCAGCGGCCCTGCTCTTCCAACCGCATCCTGGCCCCCTCAATGGTCAACCTGTCTTCATAAAGAAGTGTCTTTATTTTTTTTATTAACTTAATATGTTCTTCAGTATATAGTCTCTGCCCTTTTGACGTGCGCAAAGGTTTAAGCTGGGGAAACTCCTTCTCCCAGAACCTGAGTACATAACTTTCCAGGCCAAGCATCTTTGCTGCCTGACCGATCTTATATGTCTTTTCCTTTTTACCCATTTTCCTGACTTTTTAAAGCACCCCTGCCACCAGGTCCGCCCCTGCACCCGAACAACATCTTTGCGCTACAACTATTTACTTTTCAGAAAAAAAACAAGGCGGGCCATAAGGCCCGCGCCCTGATAATGATTTTTTTGTGACAGAATTATTGACATCAAAAGCTACTTGTTGTACAAGATGTACAACAAGTACATAAAAAAAATGGAGAAACAAACTGATGCCTATCACTATTTCTACGGCAGATGCCAGAAAAAATTTAGCAGATATTTTAAACAAAGTGGCTTATACCAAAGAACCAATTGTGTTGACGCGCAGAGGTAAAAAAATTGCCGCGCTAATATCCCTGGAAGAACTTGAATTGCTCCAGCACATAGAAGACCTTCTTGATATTGAAGATGCAAAAAAAGCCCTTGCCGAACCTGGCGAAAATATCCCTGCACAGGAAGTCTGGAAACAACTTGACCTTTAACAAATGCCCTATTCCATAGAATTTCGACCATCCGTACTGAAAAGCCTGAAACGGTTTCCCAGGCGCGATCTGGTGAAAATTAAAAAGAAAATTGAAGAACTTGGAGAAAATCCCCCTCCACCTAATAAAACCAAAATGAAAGGAAACAATCCATTTCATAAAATCCGATGTGGTGATTACCGCATAATCTATGAAATCCACAATAATAAACTGGTAATTCTAGTTGTAAAGATAGGACATAGAAAAGATGTTTACCGGAGGCTCCAATAAAAAGCGTAAACTATAAGCTCTCAACCGTTTTAACTGTCTTCCTCATATTGTCAGGTAATTCTTTTTGAATGAGCACAAAATATTGTCCCCTACATCCCATCTCCGACACTACTAGCATGTAACTATTTACTTTTCAGAAAAAAAACAAGGCGGGCCATAAGGCCCGCCCTGAACTTCGTTTCAGAAATTCGAATATTGAAATGCGAAATTCGAAACAATTTCGAATTTTTTAAATTACGGAAATCGCACATCCAGATTCTCTAACACTGCTTCCCCTATCTTCTGGTGAGCCTTATTTACTTCCTTATCTTTCAGGGTCCTTTCAGGATGACGGTAAGTCAAACGCAAAGAGAGATTTTTCTCACTGGCCCCTTCAGGTTGATATATATCAACCAAAACTACACTTTCCAGAATAGGAATGTTTAGCTTCTCTATAACTTCTGTCACCTGGGCAAAGCGCAACGTCAGAGGAGCAACAATGGTCATATCACGACGAACTACCGGAAACCTGGGAATATTTTTAAACTTTACTTCCTGACTTTGATAAGTTTTTTGCACTAAATCCAGATCAAAATCAGCACACCAGACAGCGCTCTTTGCCTTGTATGGTTTTGCAAGTTCCGGTTTTAAGCGGCCAATAAATCCTAATTTTTTACCATCACCAGACTCACAAATCACACACGGATTTAAATATGGATGTTCTTCAGCCAGCTTAAACTGGACCGGAGTACACCTGAAAACCTGTACAAAATGATCAACCAATCCCTTTATATCAGTATAGTCAACTTCTTCATCTTTAAATGGCCAATGAGATGCATGTCTTTGCCCATAAAGAAGGATGCCCAGGCGGTTATTTTCCCTGGTCTCAGTATCACTTTCCTGATCCTGAATAAAAGTATGGGCAACCTCAAAAAGTCTCAGACGCTTATGGCCCTGGCCAATATTTATTTTTAGAGTTTGTAAAAGACCTGGCAAAAGCTCAGGCCGCAAGACATTTTGCTCCTCAGTCAAAGGATTGCAGATTAAAACCCTGCCCTGTTCTGCAATGCCTAAAAGATCCAGATCCTGTGTGCCTACAAAACTGTAATTAATGGCTTCCTGAAGGCCTAAGCCGCAGGCCCACTTTTTCACCTTTAAAGTAAAATCATAATTATAATCAATATTCTCATCATCTAAAGATTTGCTTATTCTGGGCAGGTGAGCAGGAATCTTATCCAGACCATAAACCCGGCCCACTTCTTCAATAAGATCAACTTCCCTTTCAAGGTCCAGACGGTAGCTGGGAGGAGTAACCTGCCATACATCTCCGTTTTCTTCGACCACACAGCCCAGTTTGGTCAGGGTCCTGGCACAAAAGGTTTCATCCACATCTAAGGCCAAATATTCACTTGCCCTTTTGGGGCGAAAATTTATCTGACAGCTGACAAATGGCCTGGGCTCGGCTTTGGCTACACCTTTTGCTACTTTGCCCCCGGAGAGAGTAGCCATTAGATAAGTTGCCCTGTCCAGGGCATAAGCTGAACCTACCTGATCAACCCCCCGTTCAAAACGAAAAGAAGCCTCGGAACTCAGGCCCAGCCTCCGCGCAGTTTTTCTGATAGTCGGAGGATTAAAAATCGCGCACTCAAGCAGAACTTCCGTACTATCCTGCTTTATTTCACTATTGGCTCCGCCCATGATCCCGGCCAGAGCAACTGGCTTTTCTGCATCCCAGATTAAAAGGTCAGAGTCTTCCAGTTTGCGGACCTGATCATCCAGGGTCACAATTTCCATGCCCTGTTTTGCTCTTGCCACGCGAATAATCTGTCCTGCAAGAAGCTCCCGATCAAAAGCATGTTGAGGCTGACCCAACTCCATGAGCACATAATTGGTTACATCTACTATATTATTGATCGGTCTTATGCCCACAGCCATCAGCCTGTAACGCATCCAGGCCGGGCTCTGCTTTATCTGGCATCCAGTCAGTATCCTGGCCTGATAAAGAGGACAAAGATCAGGATCATCAATTATAATCTCAACTTCCCTGGCGCAGTCCAAGCCTGCATCTTCTACCAGGTCAAACTCAGGAAGGTTTAATGGTAAATCAAAGCTGGTGGCCACCTCCCTGGCCAGTCCCAGAACACTTAAACAATCTGCCCGGTTGGGAGTAACGCCAATATCAAAAACATATTCATCAAGCCCCAGGGCACTAACAAGTGGGATACCAGGTTTTAAGTTGTCATCCAGGACCATAATGCCCGAAGAATCAGTCCCAAGTTCAAGTTCTGTTTCTGAGCAGATCATCCCTTGCGAAATTTCTCCCCGAATTTTAGCCTTTTTAATCTTAAATCCAGCGGGCATTGTTGTCCCAACAAGGGCCACGGGAACCTTCTGACCACTGGCTACATTTGGCGCGCCACAAACAATCGGTAGAACCTCTTCCCCTACATCTACCCGACACAGAGACAAATGGTCTGAATTAGGATGCGGTTTACATTCCAGGACATGCCCCACTACAATCCCGGCCAGGTGAGCAAAAGGCTCAATTATCTCTTCAACTTCCAGGCCGAGCATAGTCAGCTTTGCTGCCAGTTCTTCTATAGAGCCTTCATATGGGGTAAATTCGCGCAACCAATTTAAACTTAAAAGCATGGAATCCTCTTTCTAAATTCATTTGTTAAGTAGCTTAAGTAGTTTAAGCTGGGCTAACGCACCTAGATAATAATTCTCGCGCAAAGCCGCCAGGCCGCCAAGGAAAAAAATATTTTGGCTCTTCTTGCTCCGCAAGACGAGCTAAAAGCCTTCGGCCCGAAGGGCCGATGGGTTTTGAGCTGACTTTAAGCAAAGGCAGCTCAAAAAACTTTGCGCCTTGGCGGCTTGGCGCGAGGTATTTATTAAACACAATTGCCCTATCAGACAAATTGCTGCAAGAAACGAATATCATTGTCAAAAAACATGCGCAGATCACCAATACCATATTTGAGCATGGCTATCCGTTCCACACCCAGTCCAAAGGCAAAACCACTGTATTTTTCTGGATCGTAATCAACCATCGCAAATACAGCAGGATCAATCATTCCGCAGCCCAAAATTTCCACCCACCCAGTTTCTTTACAAACCCGACAGGTCTGGCCATCTATTTTGCCCTTCCCACCACACATAACACAACTGATATCCACCTCAGCGCTGGGCTCAGTAAAAGGGAAAAAGCTTGGCCGAAAGCGCACCCTGGTTTTGGGGCCAAAAATACGGTGTAAAAACGCAGTTAAAGTGCC
This sequence comes from uncultured Desulfohalobiaceae bacterium, assembly GCA_913055195.1. Lineage (GTDB taxonomy): Bacteria > Desulfobacterota > Desulfovibrionia > Desulfovibrionales > Desulfonatronovibrionaceae > Desulfovulcanus. The sequence goes on from CAJXJU010000081.1 coordinate 4,747, forward strand.
TCTAAGATCGGCCATACTTACCCGGGTATCAACCAAAAAGCCTTCTATCTGATGAAACATTGGTGTGTGGGTTAGATCAGAATCGCGACGATAGACTTTGCCCGGAGCCACAGCCGCCACTGGTGGCTTGCGCTTGAGCATGGTCCGTACCTGCAACGGAGAAGTATGGGTGCGCAGTAGAATTTTATCAGAAATATACAAAGTATCCTGCATGTCGCGGGCAGGATGCTCAGGCGGAATGTTCAGTGCCTCGAAATTGTAAAAATCATTCTCCACTTCTGGTCCGGAAACCACGTCATAACCAAGTCCTATAAACACCGAACAAATATCTTCAATAACCCTTGTTATGGGATGAAGTGAACCTACATCAGGGTTGCGGCCTGGAATGGTGGGGTCAAATGTGGCCAGGTCTATCTGATTCTTTTCCTGCTCAATGGCCTCTTTTTTCCCCTCAAACAATTCAAACAACTTCTGCTTGACTTCATTGGCCTTTTTTCCAGCCACAGGGCGTTCTTCCTTGCCTAGTTCAGGCAGGCGAGACATTACCTGAGCAAGACGGCCTTTTCGGCCCAGGTACTCAACCCTGATCTTTTCCAACTCCTGGAAAGAAGAAGCCTGATCCAGGCTTTGCTCTAGCTCCTGGATCAGGCCTTCTAAATCCTGAATTATATTTTGAACTGATATCATCTTCTCAACTTTTTCTTAACTTCCTATTTTCCCTGACTTCTCATCTTCCACCTAATTCGCTCTGGCTTTAACCATTTCTGCAAGCTTGGCAAAAGCGGCCTTTTCATTGACTGCCATGTCTGCAAGAACCTTCCTGTTCACAGCCACGCCAGCCTCACTTAAACCGTTCATAAAACGGCTATAAGAAAGACCGTACTCTCTGGCCGCGGCATTAATACGCACGATCCACAGCTTGCGAAAATTCCTTTTCTTCTGTTTCCTGTCTCTGTAAGCGTAACAAAGTGCCCTTTCCACTGTCTCACGGGCAGTGCGGTACAACTTGCTTCTTGCTCCGCGATAGCCCTTGGCCATCTTCAAATATTTTTTATGCCTCCTGTGGGCAGTTTTTCCTCTTTTTACGCGCATCTTTCTTCCTCCTGAAAAATATAACTAAAATGAATTAGGCAACAACTTTTTAACCTGCTTCATATTGGCGCTGTCCACAAGCGCTGGCTGGCCCAATCTTCTTTTTCTTTTGGCATTTTTCTTGGTTAAAATATGCCTTAAATTTTGTCTTCTTCTCCTAACCTTCCCTGTACCAGTCAAAGAAAAGCGCTTGGCCGCGCTTCGATTTGTCTTAATCTTAGGCATGTTATCCTCCTATAAAGAGTCGCCTGCAAAAAGTCCCTTTTTGCAGGCAATGTTGAATGCTTCACCCTGTTGAATGCTGTCAGGGACAGCCCCGCAAAGCGGG
>CAJXJU010000082.1 GCA_913055195.1 uncultured Desulfohalobiaceae bacterium
TTTCGGAGTTCCGAAAGTTGAGAAATTCGAAATTCGAATATCGAAATCCGAAACCCGATCACTTAAAACAAAGTTCAACAGTTGTTGATTAAGTTCAGTTTTCCCGATTTACTTTAGGTGTTTGGTAAACGTTGAACATTATTTTGTGGAGGATAAAGATGGATGTTTTACTGAGTGTTGATAACAATCTGGCTTCCAGTATTGCTTTGCGTTATATGTGCAGACAGGCGCGTGTAATCCCTATGACGATCCAGCCAATTCATGTTCAGCATCCTGTGCAGAAGCATTACCCTTTGGGTTCAGGATGGGTCAGGCATACATGGGAAGATTGTATCACAATGTTAAGCGCTGATGAAATAAATACTTTTGTTTATAGTGAAAGCGAGAGATGCGATGGACTTATAAAACCAAAAGTTGTTCTTGGAGATAAAACAGAGGAAGTACTAAAGGAACTGGATGCAGGATTTTATGATCTTTATGTTGAAGGAATGTTGTTGAGGCATGAAGTTAACAGGTTTTATTCTTTATTAAAAGATAGATTATTTAAAAAAATTCAATGTCCTATTTTAATAGTAAAAAATTTAGTACAGTTTAATTCGGTAGTATTACTTGTCAATGATGACATTGACGTGGAATATATGATGTCTTTTTATTTAAAATTATATGCCGAAGCAGATATACCTGTATTCGTGGTGTATTATTCTGCTAAGAGCTATGAAGAGGCAATCTTAAGAGAAGTGGATCAGTGCCCTTCATGTCTGGGAAAGGCCAGGGACTTGTTGTCGGCTGGCGGGAGGTCGCCTGACAAGCTGATGATAGCTGAGGGGAGGTCTGAAGGAATAGCTGAAAAGTTAAAAGGTTCAGGACTGGTAATATCTACCTTTAGACGCGACAAGGGGGTAAGGAATTCTCTTATAGATATTGTTGCTCAAACGACGTCTCCTATTTTGCTTTTTTGGAATTGATATGTGTATCATCATCGTTTAACATTAACATTTTTAACAGGAGATAGATAATGAGAATAATGCTTGCTGTAGATGATAATCCATATAGTTTGGATCTTGTTAAGGAAGTAAGCAAAATTATTTTTAATACATGGGCTGATATTATTATCTTAGGCATTGATACACGCAATAATGCTAATTTAGGTCAACCGCAGGATTTGATGAAGTTATTATTAGACTATAGAGCTATATTGCTATCCGCTTATAAGGAAGATGATGAATGTCCTTATTCACGTAATCGTATAGAAAAAATTGTCGAAAAAAAGCAAGGAGTTTATGAAGGATATGTGGAAGGAGGACTAAAAGAATGTAAACTCATTGTTCGTAGCGGTATTCCTCATAAGGAAATTTTACAACAAGCAAATGAAGATGAAACAGATTTGATAATACTTGGTTGCAATAAAAAAAGTAGTTGCCAATGGGATGAACAAGATGTTCCTCTTAAAGTAGTTAACAATGCTTTATGTTCTGTGTTAGTTGTTAAAGAAAATAAATCTCCTGAAAATATTGTTTGTTGTCTGGATCATGATAAGATTAGTCAAAACTCATTGGAATTGATTAATCAGATGGCAACAGTATATAATGCTGAATTAAAACTGGTTGGGATATCAAACGGTGATGTGCTTAGCTTAAAGGTTGAAAAAACTATGCAGCAACTTTTTGACTATTATACTCATCGTAATATTACTTCCTGGTTGGAAGTAGTTGACAGATCAATACTTTTTGCTTTTATCAATCAGGCAGCTCAACAGGATCTGGTTGCGTTATGGATTGGGGAAAATTCTTTTTTAAACCGTATTTTTCCACATGAGCGTGTTAGTCATCTATTAAAGAATTCGCATTCGTCATTACTTTTTTTGAGATGATATTTCTTGCGCATATCACGTTTGATATTCCTTTCTCAATAAGGATAATATATAATGGAATCATTAAGGAATAAGATCATTATCTTTACTATTCTGGCAATTATATTTTTGTTATTACATTTAGTTAGTTATATTCATAATATTAATGTTTTTAAAAAGGAGTTAAATACTCTTGAAGATGCCCATGATTTTATGGAAGACGTTCTGGAATTACGGAGATATGAAAAAAATTTTGTATTTAGAATTGACTCTAAGGATATAGAGGAGGTTTTAGATTATTTAAAAAAGATTAAAAAGAAAATCAATCTAATTACCTCCAATCTGGAGATGATTGATGATGAAAAAGTTAAGGCTTTTCATAATGATTTAATGAATTATGAGCATTTGATTAATTTGGCCAGAGAACGCAAAGAGTTTCGATTTAATGAAATAAGGCGTTATGGTCAAAATATGGTGATGATAGCCCAAAATATTTTAGATATCAGCAAAAGCTATATCGATCGTAGATTGAATAAAATTTTAATTATCCCTACAATAGTTGTATTTTTATTTGGTTTGATTCTAATCGTCCTTTTGATTATTTTAGCCGTTATTATTTTAAGACAAATGGCATTTATACAGAAGGCAACAAAGAAAATTGCTCAAGGAGATTTTTCCTATATTCCTGTTAAAAGCCACTCTTTTGCTTTAATTGTTGAGGCATTTAACCGTATGATAAAAGAGTTGGAGTTAAGACAGGAGCAATTGCTTCAGGAGAGAAAATTGGCAGCCGTAGGTACTTTAACATCCGGGATTGCGCATGAGTTAAATAATCCATTGAATAATATTTCTTTGACCGTTGAATCCCTTATTGAAGAATTGGATGAATTAAATAAAGAAGAATCTATAGAGATGCTTCACGAAGTGCTGGGGGAGGTGGAACGGGCAAGTTCTGTGGTGAAAAATTTACTGGAGTTTTCTCGGCGAAAAAAATCGCAAGCATTTGAATTGATAGACCTGGCTGACATAATTGATGCTACTATCAGACTTGTGCAGAATCAATTGACGCTTTCAAATATCAGGCTTAAAAAACATATTCCTGAGAATATACCAAAAATCAATGGTAATTCGGATAGTTTGAAACAGGTTTTTGTTAATTTGTTTTTTAATGCTATCCAGGCTATGCCTGAAGGCGGCTCTTTAACTGTTGTTGTTTCTCAAGGTGCCAGGGGTTTTGTTAGTGTCCAGGTTGCGGACACAGGAGTGGGAATCCCGCAGGATGTGATGGATCGTATTTTTGATCCTTTTTATACGACAAAACCTGTTGGCATCGGGACAGGACTGGGATTGTCTATTGTGTATGGTATTGTAAAAAAGCATGGTGGCCACATAGAAGTTCAGAGTGAACAGGGAAAGGGCACAACCTTCACTGTTTTCTTACCTGCTGTGGATGAAGGCAGAAGGATGAAGGGGGAAGGATGAAGGGGGAAGGATGAAGGTTGAAGGAGGAAGGGTGAAGGAGGAAGGGTGAAGGAGGAAGGATGAAGGATGAAAAGGAATTGAATAAAAGTAATATACCTTTTCATATTGCACTTGTGGATGATGAAACAATTTTTTGTAAGAGGATACGTAATTTTTTATTAAAAAGATCATATTCTATTGATACATTTTTAACAGGTGCGGATTTTTTACACGCTACTTCTTCCAGGGTATTTGATTTAGTTTTTCTGGATTTGAAGTTGCCTGATATAAATGGACTTAAGATTTTTGAGTATTTGAGGCGAGTACATCCCGAAACAAATGTAGTTATTATTACAGGATATGGTAGCATTGATTCTGCTGTTCGAGCAATTAAAGAAGGAGCAGTTAATTATTTATGTAAACCTGTTCGTCTGAATGATATTTTATCGATTGTATCTTCTATTAAAGAAAAGGTTATTCTGCGTAAAAATAACAAATTGCTTCAAGAATCATTGAAGAAAAATAATATTCTGGATGGCTTTATAGCCTGTTGCGCGGACATGCAGAATCTTATGGCTACAATAAAGAAGGTTGCGCCTTTAAATTGTACTGTATTGTTGCAGGGAGATACAGGTACTGGTAAAAGAATGGTGGCGCAGGCTATTCATGAATTAAGCGACCGAAAGGATAAGAAATTCGTATCTTTTAATTGCGGCGCTTTTGCTGAGGAATTAATTGCCAATGAGCTTTTTGGCCATGAAAAGGGAGCATTTACAGGCGCTTCGGGTCCAAAATCCGGTTTGTTTGAGACGGCAGACGAGGGTACTGTATTTCTGGATGAAATAGGTGAGATGCCGCTTTCTATGCAGGTGAAACTTTTGCATGTGATAGAGGAAAAGCGCATCTTGCGTCTGGGTTCAGTGAAACCTATTGAACTGGATATAAGAATTATAGCGGCAACTAATCGGGATTTGAAAAAAATGGTTCAGGAGGGGAGTTTCAGGGAAGATTTATTTTTCAGGTTAAATGTGGTGACAATATCTTTGCCCAGATTGACCGACAGAAAAGATGATATCCCTCTGCTGATTGCGCATTTTATAGATAAATATAATAGACAGTTTTCCAAAAGTGTAGCTTCAATCTCTCCGGAGGCCCTTAACATTTTAATGCATTATGATTTTCCTGGCAATGTGAGGGAACTTGAAAATATAATTCAGCGTGCAATTGCTTTAAGTGATACAGATGTAATAAGGCCGGAACATTTACCTGCTGATATTCAGCATTTTTCTTTTGAAAGCGTTGATGCTACTTCATTGATGTCTCTGGAGGAGATGGAAAAGCGCCATATTGCCAGGGTACTTGAACTTACAGGTTATGACCGTCAAATGACATCCGCAATTTTGGGTCTTCCACGAACTACATTATGGAGGAAAATGAAAAAATATGGACTTTAAGATTCGCCTGCAAAAAGTTCCTTTTTACAGGCGAATCAGAGAAGCTATTTTTTCCGCCTCAAAATGCAGTGAAAAGAGAATATCAGAATTTTTGATTTTTATAGAATCCTGGATGGTTGTATTAAATATAATGCCTTTTGCAGGATTGTATTTTTCAAGATAGTTGCGAAAAGATTTCGATGGATAAGGTTTTGATAGGCGGGATTTGATTTCTATTGGCAAGGTATCATTGATGATAAAATCTACTTCTGCTCCGCTTTTGCTTCTATAATATTTGATAGTTTGATCTTTTTCATAAAATGCTTTGAAAATATAATTTTCATAAATCGCGCCTTTGTCCATTCTTTCATCAAGTGCTCTGAAATCCCCTATTATGGCATTTCTAATCCCCATATCCATAAAATACACTTTGGGATTTTTGGATATTTCCACTCTTTTATTAGTAAAAAATGGAGATAAAAGTTTTATTAAAAATAATTTTTCAAAAATAGAAAGAGCCTGTTTGAGCTTTTGATGGGTAAGGCTGCTAATTGCTTTAAGTTCATTATAGACTATAAGATTGCCTATTTGTAATGATAAGGCTTTAAGGAGTTTATACATCTGGCTTTCATCTGCGATTGATGCAGCATCCTTAATATCTTTTAAAAGATAGATATTAATAATATTTTTTAGGATTTCTTTTTTTTCTTTTTCCGAATTAGCTAGAATTACCCTTGGATATCCTCCATATTTTAAATATATCTCCAGATAACGATAAATTTGTTGTCTAATTGTTTTTGAAAATTTATTTTCACTTACAAATAACGTATAAAGCGGATAATCAATTGCGTGTAAATATTCTGTAAAGTTGAACGGATAAAGATGAAATAAAAAAATTCTTCCTGCAAGATACATAACTGCTTCTATGGTCAGATCAATGGTAGATGAACCGCTTATGATAATTTTTTTGCCAGGATTGGTATCGTAAATAAATTTTAGTTTTTGCCCACCATTTTTTGCATATTGAAATTCATCAATAAATATAATCTTATATGGCTCGATATAGAGTTTGATAAAGCTTTTTATGTCCTCGTCAAATAGAATTCTGATTTCAATATCTTCAAATGTCAAAAAGATTGCGTTTTCTTGTTCCGAATACATTTTTTGAAGCAGAGTAGTTTTGCCTACCTGCCGTGAACCCAGAACAGCGATAATTTCCGGGGTTTTTAGATATTGTTTTATTTTGTCTTCCAGATCTCTTTTTAAGTACATTTTAACCCTGCTATTTTTTATTTAGCATAAATTTTAGCAGGGGTAAAATTTTGTGTCAATGGTTTTTTGTTCATATCTCAGGGCTATCTCATCTAAATTCGAAATCCGAATTCCTGCCCTGTTGAATTTTTTTCATTCAATAGGGTCGA
>CAJXJU010000083.1 GCA_913055195.1 uncultured Desulfohalobiaceae bacterium
GTGCTTTGCTCTGTAAAGGCTGGTGCAGGCCTGTGAATTGGATAGTGTTTGTCTGCTTTCACAGGCCCTTTATTATCCACCGGACGACCAACTACGTTCAAAATCCTGCCCAGTGATGCCTTACCAACCGGTACCTGGATAGGTTTGCCAGTATCCCTGGCTTCCATTCCCCTAACCAGACCGTCTGTTGTATCCATAGCAATACAGCGTACAACATTGTTACCCAGATGCTGAGCAACCTCTACGACCAGGTTATCTGGCTGGTCATCAATGGTTGGGTTAGTGATAAAAATTGCGTTGAGAATATTGGGTAATTTTCCTTCTGGAAACTCAATGTCAACAACAGGCCCAATGACCTGAACAATTTTTCCTGTACTTTGTGCACTCATTTATTTTTGCCCCCTATTATCCTTGTTTTAGCGCCTCAGCGCCACCAACTATATCCATTAGCTCTGATGTAATGCTCGCCTGTCTGGCTTTATTATAGACCAAAGTCAAATCATGGACTAATTCATCGCAGTTCTTGGTGGCATTATCCATAGCTGTCATACGTGCTGCGTGTTCACTGGCTGAAGTATCTAACACACCGCGATAGACCTGTACCTTGACATATCTTGGTAAAAGCTCAGCCAGAAGACCCTCCACTGACGGCTCAAAAATGTACTCGCTTACCGGCCCTTCCTGGACACTCTCAGTGGCGGATTCAACAGGAAGAATCTGGGCAACCCTGGCTTCCTGTTTGATTACAGTCACAAATTGTCCGTAAACTATCTGAACTTCATCCAGCTCGGCTGCGATGAATTTATCTATTATTATATTACCAATGTCATTGGCTAATTGAAAGTCAAAATTATTCATTACATCCGCTCTGGCCTCTATAATTTCAAAGCCGCTTTTGCGGATGTAGTCCCGACCTTTCTTCCCTATACAGATAAATTTAACTGTTTTACCCTCAGCCTGTTTCTGACGGGCCAGTTTCTCGGCCTTCACACACAAATTGACGTTGAAACTTCCGCACAACCCCTTATCAGAAGTAACCAGAATAATGCCCACATTGGTTACAGCATCTCTCTTCTCCAATAAGGGATGCACGCTGGCATCAGCCCTGGATGACAGGTCAGCTATTATTTCAAAATATTTATCAGCATAGGGACGAAAGCGTTCGATGCGCAGTTGCGCATTGCGCAATTTTGCCGAGGCCACCATATTCATGGCCTTGGTAATCTGCTTGGTCTTTTTGACCGCACCGATTTTTCGCTGAATGTCCCGTAATGAAGCCATTTATCTCTCCCTTATGCCTTAAAAGTCTTCTTGAATTCATCAATAGCAGCGGAGATCTTTTTATCCAACTCTGCGCTTAAATCTCCGGTTTCTTTTATTTCATTCAGAATATCAGCTTTCTGGTTGCGCATAAATTCCAGAAGTCCATCTTCAAACTTGCGAACGGCTTCAACAGGAAGGTCATCCATATAGCCTCTGGTTCCTGCATACAAAGAGATTACCTGCTCTTCCACGGGCATTGGCTGATATTGTGGCTGCTTCAAAAGCTCAACCAGACGTTCACCACGAACAAGCTTTTGCTGAGTTGCCTTATCCAGGTCAGAGCCAAACTGTGCAAAAGCTGCCAGTTCTCTATATTGAGCAAGATCAAGACGGAGAGTACCAGCAACCTTTTTCATGGCCTTGATCTGAGCAGCACCACCAACCCTGGATACTGACAAACCAACATTAATGGCAGGACGAATACCAGCATAAAACAGGTTAGGCTCAAGATAAACCTGTCCGTCGGTAATAGAAATTACGTTGGTTGGAATGTAAGCAGAAACGTCACCAGCCTGAGTCTCAATGATAGGCAGGGCTGTAAGTGACCCTGCTCCAAGATCATCACTCAGCTTGGCTGCACGTTCCAGGAGCCTTGAGTGGAGATAAAATACGTCGCCAGGGAAAGCCTCACGTCCCGGAGGACGACGCAAAAGAAGGGACATCTGCCTGTATGCTACAGCCTGTTTGGACAAATCATCATAGATAATCAGGGCATGCTTGCCATTATCCCTGTAATATTCAGCCATGGTACAACCTGTGTATGCAGCAATAAACTGCAATGGTGCTGGCTCGGATGCTGTAGCTGAAATTACTGTAGTGTAGTCCATGGCACCATATTTACGCAGGGTATCAACAACCTGAGCAACTGTTGATTTCTTCTGACCGATGGCCACATAAAAGCAATGAATATCAGAATCTTTCTGAGCAAGAATTGCATCAATGCAAATGGCGGTTTTACCTACCTGACGGTCACCAATGATCAGCTCACGTTGACCCCGGCCAATAGGTGTCATGGCGTCAACAGCCTTAAGGCCAGTGTACATTGGTTCATGAACTGACTTACGGGCAACAATACCAGGAGCTTTGATCTCAACCAGTCTGAATTCAGAAGCCTGAATCGGCCCCTGTCCATCCAGAGGATTACCCAGAGGATCAATAACCCTGCCTCTTACAGCCTCTCCAACTGGTACCTGAACGATTTTGCCGGTACGCTTGACAACATCGCCTTCCTTGATCTCTGTGTCTTCACCAAGCAAGGCTACACCAACACTATCCTCTTCCAGGTTGAGAACCATGCCCATTACTCCGCCAGGAAACTCTAAAAGCTCCATGGCCATGGCGTTTTCAACACCATAAACACGGGCAATCCCGTCACCTACAGACAGAACTACTCCGGTTTCACTCATTTCAACCCGTTTTTCGTAGCTCTTGATCTGCTCCTCAATGATCTGGCTGATTTCTTCTGCTTTTATTTGCATAGCCACTACTCACCCCTCTTGATGTTTTCTTTCAAAATTTCGATTTGCGCCCTTATACTGGCATCTAAAACTTTATCCCCCACCTTCAGCACAAGTCCGCCCAAGATTTCCGGATCTACACTATAATCCAGGATAATCTTGCGACCGGACTGCTTTTGCAATTTTTCTACAACTTCTTGCTTTAGATCATCTGCCAGATCAATGGCTGTAACCATCTCTCCCCGGACTATTCCCTGAGCCATATCCAGGAGCTGATTAAAATAAACCTGTATGTCTGGCAGAAAAGCCAGCCTGTTCTTGTCGGCCAGCAAGAAGCAAAAATTCTTTACCATGGGCACAGGCTTTACTCTGTCCATAATTTTGGACAGAACAGCCTTTTTTTCCTCCACACTAAACACCGGGTTGCGGAAAACCTTTAACAGCTCTGGCGCACCTTCCAGGACATCGACAAGCTCAGCAAGGCCTTTCCCGTAAGCTGCAAGCTCTTCTTTACCTTGCGACTCGCCGATGGCAAAGAGAGCGCGCGCATATCTTCTGGCTACTATGTTACCTGTCAATTTAGCACCACCCTTGTTAAATAATCGTTAATTAATGCCTTATGACCTTCCTCAGTCAACCTTTCACGAACAATATTTTCTGCAGCTTCGGCAATTTTGTCAGCAAGCTCAGCTTTAACAGCCTCATAAGCCAATTTGGCTTCCTGTTCAGCTGACAACCTTGCCTGAGCTTTGATCTGCTCTGCAGTTTGCCTGGCCTTTTCAATAATTTGCGCCTTAAGAGCCTCGCCCTGCTCCCTGGCTGCTGCCAGAATTTCCTCTCGCTCCTGCTCCAGATTGGCTATCCTGCGCTCCACTTCCTTCAACTTCTTCTCCGCTTCATCACGACGAGCATCAAGATCTTTGAGTTCCGTCTCGATCTGATAAGTTCGACTGGAGAAGAACTCAGCAAGCCTCTTACCCACAAGCTTGTAGAGAATCCCGGCCACAATGACAAAATTGATCACCCGATACAGGAAATTCATCCACTTCGAGGACTCTCCTCCGCCACCATGCTCGGAAGCCACCGCTATCCCAGCCACGAGCAAGAGCATAGCCACGGCCATGCTTATCCTGAGTATTTTTCTCAAAACACTGCCCTCCTTTTCAGAATTTATTTTAGGCCTGCCCCAAAATCTTTTCAGCGGCCATTTGGGCAAATTTTTCAACTTGAGCTTTAAGGGCTGCGATGGCTGATTTCTTTTCAGAAGCAATCTTTTCCCTGGCGGCCTTCAGGATTGAACCAGCCTCAGATGAAGCAGCCTCAACGAGTTTTTTCTCTTCAGCGTACCCTTCTTCCTTCATGTTCATGCGCAGATCCTGAGCCTCTCGCCGGGCTTTGTCTAACTCTTGCTCATACGCGGTCATCTTCTCTGACGCCTGAGCAGTAAATCGCTCAATTTCATCCAGCCTCCCGGCCATAATCTCTGCCCGCTTTTTAATGATCCCCCTGATTGGGCGATACAAAATAAGGTTTAAAACAAGCAAAACAATCAAAAAATTAACCAATTGAATAAAAAAAGTAATGTTAAGTTCAATCATAATGCCCCCTCAGAGTATGTGAATTTTTGTTCAAAGTCATTGCGCCTTTAGCTAATTTCAAGATTTGTGTCAAAACATTTTTCATAAATTTTAGGTGCAAAATTCCCCCAAAACCATTGCCAGACAAGAATTGTTAACCATTTCACAATTTTTTTTACTAGTTTTTTTACACTAATCTTGAAGTTCACTTTCGTGCTCATCGACCGTTTCGTACTCATCGACCATGTTGACCTGTCCCTGTATAATCGCTCCTTCCTCCACCATCAACGAAGGAGTTATGAGCGTTCCGAAAAATCTTGCTTCTTTGTACATGACCATTTTTGTCTTGGCCATCACATCGCCGTCAACCCGTCCGCTGATAATTATCTGATCCACATTAACCTTGCCTTTGACGTGAGCTCCTTTGCCTACGACCAATGTCCCCCCGGATTCAATATCTCCACGAAACTCACCATCTATACGCACAGTGCCCTCGAAAGCCAATTTGCCTTCGTAAAAAGTTCCCGCTCCTAAAAAAGCATTTATCTCATCCTTAGCCATACACACTCCTTTTTAACTTCACCCTATTTTAAACATAAACTTGCGCATGGACACATTCATGACCAGACCAATCAAACAAAAATTAACCAATGAAGCGCTACCTCCATAACTTATAAAAGGCAAGGGGATGCCAACAACAGGCATGAGGCCAAGCACCATGCCCATATTGATCAAAATCTGCCAAAAAAAATAAAAAAATACTCCAATTGCCAGATAAGTCCCAAACTTATCCTTTGCTTCCTGAGAGACTAAAAAAACCTGATACAAAAAAAAACAAAAAAGAATGAGCAAAATCACAGAGCCAACAAACCCCCATTCTTCGCCAAACACGGCAAAGGCAAAGTCCGTATGCTTTTCCGGTAAAAAACGCAGTTGACTCTGTGTGCCTTCTAAAAAACCCTTACCCCAAAATCTTCCTGAGCCAATGGCAATCTGAGATTGGATAATGTGATATCCAGAACCTAAGGGATCCCGCTCAGGGTTTAAAAAGGTCAGGATGCGCTCCTTTTGATAGTCATGTAAAAAATTCCAGCTCAAAGGCAGCAACAAGGGAAAACTGAACAACAATGTCTTAAAAACTCTCTTTTTTACCCCCTTGTATAAAATCATTCCTCCTAAAATCAAAATCAGGATCAGGCCCGAACCAAGGTCAGGTTGTTTGATTATCAGTATTGCCGGCAGCAAAGCCACGCTCATAACCTTGACCAGGTCTCTCCACCCGAGCACATCGTCTGTTTTCGTCAACACACTGGCCCCCAGAATAAGCACGCTGACTTTGGCCATTTCGCTGGGCTGAAAATTAAAAAAACCAAAACCCAGCCACCTTTTTGCTCCACAAATAGTTTTACCCCAGATGGGCACGCACAGAAGAAAAATAATAGTCAGGACATAAAAATACCACGATAATGGCTTTAGATGCCTGTAATCAAAAAGCATTACCAGGAGCATAAGCAGAAATCCTGCTCCCCCCCAGACCATTTGCTTCATGTAAAAAGGGGTCAGAGCAAGACCTCCTTCTACTCTCAGGGCACTGGCTGAAAAGAGGTTGAGCACTCCAGCCCAAAACAATATCAGGACCAGCCCCAATAAAGCCCAGTTTATATGCTGCAATAAACGACGATCAAACATTAAGTATCTCAACTTTCTGACTTGAAAAAAATGTTCAATATTTTCACCCAATTACAGAGTCGAATTATCAGAATATCCAGTTTTCAGGAAACGATCAACATTGGCTTAAATCGCC
>CAJXJU010000084.1 GCA_913055195.1 uncultured Desulfohalobiaceae bacterium
GGGTAAATGTTGAATTATTACAATATGTTATAAGTTGATATTTTTGTTAAAAAGGCCAGATTTGAGTTTTTGCAGTTACCTCATGAAGAGTGAAGGGGGGGTCTCTGGTTTTGTTTTATTATAAACCATTAACCAATAACCAATATACCAATAAACCAAATGATTTCAGTTAGTTAGGAGGAAGAAGAGAAGATAAGAAGATAGGAAGCCAGGTGGATAAGGATGTTGGCGGTCATGTTGATGTCCAGGCGGTAATTGTTTTTTGATTGATAGCAGTTGCATCATAAAGATAGCTGTATAAGCGTAACCATTTCCTTTGCAAGTACGGTTCTACCAAGCTTCCCATCTTCCCAGCTTCTTATCTTCCTTCCTTAAATTAAAATACGTCAGCCTTGGGCGCTCTGACAAGAGATGAAGAAAAATAACCACTCTCGTGTTACCTTTTACAAAAAAATATTATCATTTTTTCACAATTTCAACACTTAACTACTAGCATTTTTTTTAAAGCTGAGCTATTGGACTTCTAAATTAAAGTGAACAGCTTGTATTTAGTAATCAAATATATCAAGCTAGTTAGTGTCTTAATTGGAAATTTCTTCTTTAAAACGGAAATTTAAATCAAAAAACGGGCCTTTGTTCTTGCGACAAACAACTATTAAATGGCAAAGGGGGTTAATATGTCACAAGAAAAAGTAGGCGCAGTCATGGTTGTCGGTGGGGGTATTACCGGCATTCAATCCGCTCTGGACCTGGCTGACGCTGGCTACTATGTCTATCTGGTGGAAAAGACAGCCGGTATCGGCGGTGTCATGTCCCAACTGGACAAAACCTTTCCCACCAATGACTGTTCGATGTGAATTATCTCACCCAAATTGGTTGAGTGCGGTCGGCACTTAAACATCGAGCTTCTGACTTTAAGTGAAGTAGAAAAGATTGAGGGTAGCGAGGGCAATTTTACAGTCACTATCAGGCAAAAGCCTCGCTATGTGGATATGGACAAATGTATTGCTTGCGGGCTTTGTGCTGAAAAATGTCCCAAAAAAGTTCCTGACGAATACAACGAGGGTTTGAGCGTTAGAAAGGCTGCTTACATCAAGTACGGCCAAACCGTTCCCCTCAAATACGCCATTGACCCTGACCATTGTATTTTTATCCAGAAGGGCAAATGCCGGGCATGTGAAAAATTCTGTCCCACCGGCGCCATTGATTTTAACAAAGAGCACAAGGACGAGATTATTCAGGTCAACGTGGGATCAGTAATTGTTGCTCCTGGCTTTAAGGCCTTTGATCCTTCCGTATTTGATCACTATGCCTACACTCAATTTAAAGATGTGGTCACAGGTCTGGAGTATGAACGTCTTCTCTCGGCCAGTGGTCCATACATGGGTCATTTAAAAAGGCCTTCTGATGGCAAAGAGCCAAAGAAAATTGCCTGGCTGCAATGTGTTGGCTCCAGGAATATCAACAGGGCTGACAATGGCTATTGTTCCTCTGTCTGTTGTATGTATGCCATTAAACAGGCATTGGTAACAGCAGAACATACAACAGGTGACGTAGAACAGGCCATCTTTTACATGGATATTCGTACCCACGGCAAAGAGTTTGAGGCCTATTATGAGCAGGCCAAAGAAAAGGGTATCCGTTTTATCCAGAGCAGAATCCATACTGTTTATCCCAATCCAGAGGGCGGTATTATCGTAGAGTATTATGACGCAGAAAAAGGACAGAGGGTATTAGAACCTTATGATATGCTGGTGCTCTCAGTAGGTCTGGAAACTGACAAGAGTGCTATTGAACTGGCCAATACCCTGGGCATCAAGCTGAATAAATACAATTTTGTCGAGACTTCCAGTTTCAATCCAGTGGCTACCAATGTTCCTGGCATCTATGCCAGCGGATGTTTTCAGGCTCCTAAAGATATTCCTCAATCTGTCACCGAAGCATCATCAGCAGCGGCAGCCGCTTCCATTGCCTTAAGCAAGGCCAGAGGCACATTAACAAAGGAAAAGACCTTTCCACCTGAGAAAGATGTGGCGGCTGAAGAACCCAGAATCGGTGTCTTTGTCTGTTCCTGCGGCATCAACATTGCCGGAACCGTGGATGTAAAGGAATTGACCGAGTATGCCAAAACCCTGCCCAATGTAGTCTTTGCAGAAAACAATCTCTTTACCTGTTCTCAGGACACCCAGGTCTTGATTGCTGAAAAAATCAAAGAGCACAACTTAAACAGGGTGGTGGTTGCGGCCTGTACCCCAAGAACCCACGAGCCAATGTTCAGGGAAACACTGAAAAATGCGGGCCTAAATGAATATCTCTTTGAGATGGCCAATATCCGCAACCAGAACAGCTGGGTACATAGCAAAGAACCAGAAAAGGCCACTGCAAAGGCCAAAGATCAGGTACGCATGGCAGTAGCCAAGGCTGCAATGCTTCAGCCCCTGGAACATCTCTCTGTCCAGGTCAATCAGAGTGCTCTGGTAATTGGGGGCGGTATCTCCGGCATGACCACAGCTTTAGGACTTGCTGACCAGGGTTATGAAACCATCCTGCTTGAAAAATCTGACAAACTGGGAGGAAATGCCTGGAATTTAAGGCGTACATGGAGAGGTGAAGAAATAAAACCTTTCCTTGAACAACTCATAGCCAGAGTGGAAAATCATCCCAATATTAAAGTCTTTAAAAACGCCTCCATCAAGACCTCTAAGGGTGCTGTAGGTGATTTTGTAAGTGAAGTTGACGTAAATGGTGAAATTAAAACCATTAAATACGGTATTGCTGTAGTTTGTACTGGAGCTAAAGAGTACAAGCCCAATGAGTATCTCTATGGTGAGGACGAACGCGTCTTTACTCACCTTGAGTTTGAAGAAAAGTTGCAAAATGGTATCTCTGGCAAACAAGGTGCTGTTTTTATCCAGTGCGTAGGTTCTCGTGAACCAGAGCGGCCATATTGCAGCCGTCTGTGTTGCACGCATACAATGCAAAGTGCCATTGAGCTGAAAAAGACAAATCCTGAGATGCCGGTTTATGTCCTGTATAGGGATATTCGTACTTATGGTGAGCGTGAAGACCTGTATAAAGAGGCCCGCGAACTGGGCGTTATTTTCATCCGCTATACACGTGAAAACAAACCAAAAGTCTTCAAGGATGGCAATGACCTGGTAGTTCAGGTTCAGGATCATATTCTGAAACAGGATGTAGAAATCAGGCCAGATTACCTTGTACTGGCGACAGCCATCGTGCCTCACGACAACAAAGAACTGGTTGAGCTTTATAAATGTAGCGTCAATAATGAAGGTTTCCTCCAGGAAGCCCACGCCAAATTGCGTCCGGTTGACCTAACAGTTGACGGCATGTTCCTGGCTGGACTTTGCCATTACCCCAAACCCATTGATGAGGCAGTTGCTCAGGCACAGGCTGCCGTGTCCAGGGCTTCTACCATTCTTTCTAAGTCAGTTATGCCCCTGGATTCCATCAAATCCTATGTCACAGAAAATTGTGATGGCTGTGCTCTATGCGTGGATACCTGCCCTTATGGAGCCATTACTCTGGTCAACTATGACAAGGACGGCCAGACTTTACAAAAAATAGAAATAAACAAAGCTCTGTGTAAGGGCTGTGGTGTTTGTGAGGCAACATGTCCTAAAAAAGGCGTGTTTGTGCATGGTTTTACCAATGAGCAGCTCAGGGCTCAGGTGGCTGCGGCTCTGGAAATCGTATAATTTTAAAATTTAAAATAAAAAGGAGAAGTTTCCATGGCTGAAAACTTCGAACCTGTCATTGTTGGTTTTCTCTGTAACTGGTGCGCTTATGCAGGCGCTGACCTGGCAGGGGTATCCAGACTTCAATATCCTCCCAATATGCGCGCCATCAGGGTCATGTGTTCAGGGATGGTCCATCCCAATCTGGTAGTCGAAGCCTTAGAAAAAGGCGCTGACGGCGTCATTATCATGGGCTGACACCTGGGTGAATGTCATTACCTGGATGGTAATAACAAAGCTTTAGCCCGCGCTCAGGCCATTAAGTTAGTGCTTGAAGACCTTGGTATAGATCCAGAACGGTTCGCCATTGAATGGGTTTCTTCAGCAGAAGCCCCAAGATTTGCTCAAGTGGTAACCGAGTTTACGGAAAAAATAAAATCCCTTGGCCCTAACCCCTTAAAAAAAGCTCAAAAAAAAGCAGCATAAGTCCGGACGGGAGATGAACTCCCGTCCACCAGGCAAGTGATTTATATGGTTGATTGGTAAAATGGTCTGTTGCTGAAAATAACGCTGTTTGTGTCAAAAGAACCAAATAGTCAACAAACCAATCAACCAACAATAAGGAGGTATATATGACCAAAGTTACTGTAGCTGAAGAATGGTTGAATTCATGTTCTGGCTGCGAAATCGCCATTCTCAATATTGGAGACGTCCTGGTTGATCTTTTGGTCAACAATATAGAGTTTGTACATATTCCCGTTATCATGGATAAGAAATATTATGGCCAGACAGGCGAGGAAAAAGAACTGAGCATTCCAGAGGCAGTGGTAGGCATTGTTTCAGGCAGCGTGCGCAATGAAGAGCACAAGGAAGTCCTTTTGGAGATGCGCAAGAAATGCCAGATACTCATAGCTCTGGGTACCTGCGCCACCAATGGAGGAATTCCGGCCCTGATCAATATGTACAGCAATGAAGAACTTAACAAATTCGTTTATTGCGATTCTCCCACGACAGATTGTGCAGAACCGCCAACCGAAAACATTCCTCCTCTTCTGGATAAGTGCTATGCTTTAGATGAATTTGTAGATGTGGATATTTACCTGCCAGGCTGTCCTCCTCATCCTGACTGGATAACAGCCGCTGTCCTGGCCTTGCTGGAAGGCAAAACAGAATTCAAGATGCCTGAGCGTTCTGTATGTGACACCTGCCCTCTCATTAGAGAGCGTAAAAAAGGTTTTGATGATATTAAACGGATACTGGAAACACCAGAATTTGATCCGGACAAACCCCTGGATGAAATGCGCTGCCTTTTAGAACAGGGTTTTATCTGCCTTGGCCCGGTAACCAGGGCTGGTTGCGGCGGCAAAGGCAAACCACCCCGCTGTCTTTCCACCAGAATGCCCTGCCGTGGTTGCTATGGACCAATACGTAAGGACGCAAAACCCATGATGGATTATATGGGCGCGTTAGCCTCAGTTGGTTTTGATCCCATGAAAATGCCTGATCGTCGTGGCTATCTGGCCCGTTTTTCAGGGGCACATGGCGTTTTGAAAAAGATAGGATAAAAGAGGAGAATACCTATGGGCAAAACATTAAATATAGCACCCATCACCCGTATTGAAGGTCATGCCAGCGTGGCCATCCACCTGGATGACAATGGGAATGTGGCTGATGCCAGGCTGCATGTGCTGTCATTGCGGGGATTTGAACAATTTGTTGTTGGCCGGCCAGTGGAAGAAGTATGTAGAATAGTCAACCGCATCTGCGGCATCTGTCCCTGGCACCACCATCTGGCTTCTAACAAGGCCGCTGATATGTGTCTGGGCGTGGAAGTCCCGCCAGCAGGCAAAAAACTGCGCGAACTCTGTCAGATGCTGGCCCACATCCCGGACAAAATCCTGCATTTTTATTTTCTCGCAGCGCCTGATTTTGTCCTGGGCCCGGATGCTGATTATTCTGTGCGCAATGTAATTGGTATTATCGGAGCCAATCCTGACCTGGCCAAAAAAGTCGTGCACATGCGCTACAAAGCGCAGATGATGCTGGAAAAATTCTCCGGCAAGGTTATTCATCCCATTGCAGCCGTTGTAGGTGGATACTCAAAACCAATGAGTGAAGAAGAGCGCAAAGAGCT
This sequence comes from uncultured Desulfohalobiaceae bacterium, assembly GCA_913055195.1. Classification (GTDB taxonomy): domain Bacteria; phylum Desulfobacterota; class Desulfovibrionia; order Desulfovibrionales; family Desulfonatronovibrionaceae; genus Desulfovulcanus. Next base: position 5,833 of record CAJXJU010000084.1, read on the forward strand.
TCTGGCTGGAGTTCAGGAATTAAAAGACTTCTGCGTCTTTACCATCAAATTCGCGCGCGAAGAAGTTTTTCCCAAATATCTGGATGCGGTAAAAATTCTGGGCGTGGTTCCTACCGGCTATATCGGAACAGTAAGACCTTCTGATGGCGCTCTGGAGCTTTTTGACGGCGAACTTCGCCTCATGGACAAAGACGGCAATTATGATCAATTCAAGTATTCAGAATATACAAACTACATCGCTGAACACGTTGAATCCTGGAGTTATCTCAAATTCCCCTACATCAAAAAGCAGG